>NZ_JAUBSX010000015.1:0-651 GCF_036704885.1 Microcoleus sp. F4-D5
CTAGTCTGGGCATCGATCTGTTCTACCTTCTACATCTACATATAAATGGTAGCTCTATTCACGCCCAAGTGTACTAGCGTGTTCGCAGCACTGCAGTCCCGAAAATTTCCGCCCAAATTCCCGCACCTTGCAAGGCACAATCCTTAGACTGGCAGCCCCAAATGCTTGCAGATTTTTGCCTTCAGTTTCACAAAACCTCTGTTAATTTGACCAATGTGCGATCGAGTTATATTATTTTTTCCCAACAGATGTCCTGCGTTTTCCTGCCGTTGCGATCGAAGGGAAATACTGCGAGACTACATCTGCTGATTGACTTGTACTCATCAATTCAATTTCAAAGCATTAACAGGCACCTCATCCCAAGAACTAACAGTCCGCAAAGTAGCAACCCAGCCCTGCTGTTTTTGCTCAGCAGTCAAATTCTGCTCAAAAGATTCGTGGCAATCCTTTGCTTGAGTCTCGTCACAACAAGCAATGCAAGAATAAAGAATGCCGGACGGATCGATTTGCTCGTTTACCCAAATAATCACGATTTACTCTCTCAATCAAAATCTACTGTTATTTAAATTTTCCTATATTTTTGTCAATTAAGTAGGTCGGTATTAATTAAGCTGAGTGCGGAATTTTAGCTTAACAGGCAAGATGCCTGTT
>NZ_JAUBSX010000015.1:751-114733 GCF_036704885.1 Microcoleus sp. F4-D5
CCACATACAGGCAAGATGCCTGTTCCACATACAGGCAAGATGCCTGTTCCACATACAGGCAAGATGCCTGTTCCACATACAGGCAAGATGCCTGTTCCACAACAGATGAATTTTTTGTGGGGAGTAGGGGTTTGGCACCCGATCCCGCCTGAATTACTTCGATGCCAAAGTTGCCAAAGACTCGCCCGCAACCCGGCAAATCCGCCAGTCGGGCATCACATCCGCACCGATACCCTTGTAAAATCCGATCGCCAATTCATTCCAATCCAAAACACTCCATTCCAAACGCCCGCAGCCCCTTTCTACTGTCAACTGCGCTAAATAAACTATCAAAGATTTGCCAATCCCCCGCCCTCGAAACTCAGGCACCACGAACAAATCTTCCAAATAAATTCCCGGCTGAGTCAAAAAAGTAGAATAATTGTAAAAAAACAGCGCCCAGCCCACAACTCGACCTTCGCACTCGGCTAAAATCGCTTCCGCAAAAGGTCGATCGCCAAACAAATGATGTTCCAAATCAACGGCGTTGCCAGTAACGGCATGAGATAATTTTTCGTACTCAGCTAAAGCTTTAATCAAATCAAACAGCACCGGCACGTCGGCGCGGGTAGCTGGGCGCAAAATTACCTCAGAAGACATAAAAAAGTAAGCAGTACGCGACAATCAACAATTAAAAATACCACATCAAGACATTTTTAATTTGTAATTTTTAATTAAGCTTTTTCACCTTGAACAAGCATATTTACAACGTCGGAGTTCCCACCCATAATAATTTTACAATTTTTCAAAATGCAAACTCAATGTTTTTTAGCTTATTTCAACCAGCCCTTCAATCGTTCCGTCACTTGAGGCCGCCGCAGTTTCCGCATTGCCTTATTTTGAATTTGACGGACTCGTTCGCGGGACAAATTGAACAAACTGCTGACCTCTTCTAAAGTGTAAGGTTCGCCGGTCAGCAAACCGTAACGCATAGCAACTATCTCTTTTTCCCGCTCAGTCAAAATACTGTCCAACACCTCCAAAATATCTTGGCGCATCATCATCTCATTCATCTGAGCTTCTGGAGATTGCGTCGCGTTATCTTCGAGAACATCCAAAAGTTCCGAACTTTCTTCTGAGCCGATGCGGTGGTTGAGAGACAAAGATTGCCGGCGTACTTGCTGGAGGTAGCGAAGCTGTTCGCAAGTAACTTGCATTTCTCTAGCAAGTTCAGTTTCAGTTGGATTTCGTTGAAGAGAACGCTTCAAATCCCGATAAACTTTTTTGAGCTTATTTAACTGTTCGACAATGTGAACAGGCAAGCGAATCGTCCGTCCTTGATTGGCAATTGTCCGGGTAATTCCTTGGCGAATCCACCAATAGGCATAAGTAGAAAACTTGTAACCCTTCTCCGGATCGAACTTTTCGGCTGCCCGATTCAAACCCAAAGATCCTTCCTGAATTAAATCGAGAAAAGGCACGCCCCGATTGAGATAGCGTTTGGCAATCGAAACTACCAAGCGCAAATTCGAGCTGATCATTTTCCGTTTCGCCGACTGACACTGGTGGCGAAGCTGTTGCAGTTGAGTTTCGCTCACTCCTACAGCCGCCGCGAGTTCAGCTTTTGTCGGCACTCTGTCCAATTCCTGCTGCAAACGCTGTTCTAGTTCATCCAGGGCTACCAATTCTTGAACGCGGCGCGCCAACTCTACTTCTTCGGCTGCTGTCAGTAGAGGATACCGAGCCATTTCCTTGAACAGAGCTCCCACGGGATCGTCGGCAGACCAGTTGTTGTATGCTGAGGAGCGAGTTACCTTCGGACGATCAATCTCGGTGTCCTCATCCTCTGCGATTGCGAATGAGGCTTCGGGTGCCACCGCAAAACTGCCTAGGTCAGATTCTGCCATATGGTGCTTGGTGTCGGTGGGATGATTTGAAAAGTATCCCTTAACTTTAACCAATTTAACCCGAAATTTCCGAAATCCATCTAGAAGGCGGTGAGTGATTTTAGTGGTTGGTATCTGTTGGCCCCAATTTTAGTATCTGTTGGCCCCAATTTTAGACCTTTTTATTGAGTCCGAGCCAGTAAAGGAGCTGCCTGCAATAATTGCTGAGTATAAGGGTGCTGCGGATTAGCAAAAATATCCCTAGTCTTGCCGATTTCAACAATTTTTCCAGCATTCATTACCGCAATGCGATCGCAAAAAAATCTCGCCACCCACAAATCGTGCGTAATAAACAGATAAGTCAAATTAAATTCCTGCTTCAACTCCAACATCAGCTCTAAAACTTGAGTCTGCACGCTGGCATCCAGCATACTCACGGGTTCGTCGCAAATTATCAGTTGCGGGCGAGTAATTAAAGCGCGGGCGATCGAAACTCGCTGCTGCTGTCCTCCCGACAGTTCCCCCGGATAGCGGCGAAAGAAATCCTCCCCTGGAGTTAAACCCACCCGCTCTAACATTTGGATTACTTGTTTTTTAGCTTCGCTGGCATTAGCTAATTTGTGAATAAATAAAGGGTCAGCAATACTTTGCCCGACAGTCATCATCGGATTCAGGCAAGCGTGGGGGTCTTGAAAGATCATTTGCATTTCGCGGCGGTGCTTCCTCACAGCATCCCTGTTCAGGGCAGTTATATCTATTCCTTGAAATTGAACTGCCCCGCCTGTCGCGGGAATGAGCTGCAAAATGGTGCGTGACAAGGTACTTTTTCCGCAGCCGGACTCCCCTACCAGCCCTAGGATTTCTCCCCGTTCTAGCTCTAAACTAACGCCGTCTACTGCTTTAATTACCTGGCGATTCCTGGAAAATAACCGATCTAATAAATTGCTTTCTAAACTGTAGTGTTGCTGCAAATTTTTCACTGTCAAAAGAGGAGAACTTGTTAAGTTTGCAGTAACGACTTCTGTCCTGATTTCCTCGAATGCTAACCCTTTGTCAGAATCGGCTTGAATGTGCAAAGCTGCTTTGAGGAGCGATCGAGTATATTCGTGCTGCGGCTTTTCAAAAACGTTTTTCACCGGCCCTGTTTCTACGACTTTACCGCCGTACATCACCGCAATGCGATCGCAATACTCAGCCACCATCGCCAAATCGTGAGAAATCAACAAAATAGCCGTTCCCCGTTCCTCGCAAAGTCTGGTTAATTCCTGCAAAATCTGGGCTGCTACAGTTACGTCCAAACTCGTAGTCGGTTCGTCGGCCACAATTAATTTGGGATCGAGCAAAAGAGCCAAAGCAATTGCTACTCTTTGCCGCATTCCGCCGCTAAATTCGTGGGGAAATTGCGACCAGCGAGACGCCGGAATTTTCACAGCTTCCAGAGTTTCGATCGCCCGTTTCTTAGCTTGCTTGCGATCTAAATTGGGTCTGTGAGCTTGCAAAGTCTCGATGCAGTGTTCCCCGACAGTCATCAAAGGATCGAGACGAGTCATCGGATCTTGAAAAATCAATGCCACAGCTTCGCCCCGAAACTGTCTGAGTCGAGAGGCATTCATCTCAAACACCGACTCTCCAGCAAAACTAACTCGCCCCTCAATCTGCGTCGAATCCGGCAACAACCGCATCGCTGCCCTTCCCAAAGTTGACTTACCGCACCCAGACTCCCCAACTAATCCGAGCTTTTCCCCCGGTTGCAGCGTCAGCGAAACCCCGTCAACTGCCCAACCGGATTGGCCCGGTCGCTGAGGATAAGCTACTCGCAGATTTTCAACGGAAAATAGAGAAGAGTGATTAGTCATTAGTCATTAGTCCTTAGTCCTTAGTCAGTGGTCAGCGGTCTGTTGTCAGCGATCTGTTGTTATTTATTATTTATCAATATACTGGCTGTTAGTTGTTAGTTATTAGTATTGTTCCGGACTTATTAGTTATTGGCAAGAGACCGATATGATGTTTGTAAATACCAATAGAAATTGCTACAAACAAAGATTTGATCGCTACATCATTAACCGACCAATCGCTTACTAACAAAAGTCAACAGTCAACCGTTAACAGTCAACCGTCAACAGTCAACTGTCAACAGCCAACTGACTAAATTTCCCTTCGCTTCAACTCAGCTCTCCGCAGTATGTAAGTAGCCGCACAATCTGCGTGAGGATGGTCTGCTAAAACTTCCGCCAGTTCCAACACATATCCGGCGATATCGGGCCCGAGTTTCTCAGTCAGCACTTGACGTTCCCGAGAGGCGAGTTCTTGCACGCGGGCCTTTGCTTGCCAATTGGGAGAAAACATCTTGTCAATCTCGGTGTAGAATCCGAGACTTTCGAGAATGTCCCACTCGCCGTTATCGCACCAAATGCCCCCGCACAACATACAGCGCTCTATGTAAAAGGGCACTCTGCTGAAGGGAACTTTCGCCCGGGACAGATAGTGACCGTCTTCGGGACACAGCGCTGCTTTGCTGTCGTAGGGAGACGGCGTGAATTCTATGCCGAGAGTCCCTGTCGTCGCCTCTGGCTTCTGAGATTTGTTGTACCACTGGTTCTGCTCTTTCTGCCAAGCTTCGTATTCTCTGCCTGGAATCCAGATACCGTAACAGTTCGGACACCACTGCACCGACATGCTGCCGGCTAAGGTGCCGCCTTCTAAGTTGGGATGTTTGCATTTTGGACATTCCACCGCTTTATTTCTCCTTGCCTTCTCAATTCCCTGTTAATTCAATTATTTATTCTGTATCTGGGCGGGCCCTGAAGAACCAGAATTTTTTTGCAGCAGCGCGCCGCAGTAGCCGATTAGCGTGTTAAGCCGCGCGATCGCCGCAGTTTGCCTCGCCTCTGCTGTCGCTGGCTGGCGCGACGCTTGCAAAAACGTGACATCTGTCCCCAATAACCGCAGTTGCTTGTGAATTTCCGTCAAATAGGACTGCTCTGGGGGTGTTTCTGAGGCGTCTAACTCACCGCTGTGGGCTCTCATAATTTGGTTTCCGAAAAATTGTTGCACTTTTCTGTATTCGATCGCCAGCGCGGCCCGATCCAGATTATCCCGTGCAGCAGTTCTTTGTAGTTGTTCTAGTGCTTGCTGTAATTCTTGGTAGCATTGGCGGCGGTCTTCGGACAATATCATGATTTTGTAAACAAATTTGTATTTATAATCAAAGTAGATACTTGCTTAAGGTTTGCTCATATTAAGGGAAGTCGTGCGTTTTTGGAGCAATTCCCTGTTTTGTGAGAACGTTTTCTGATAGAGTGCCTTGATTAAACCCTTCTGGCTCATGCTTTTAGTTTAGCGTTGCCTGTGAATGCCGATCGCCCGCTACCTCAAATGCTACCGCCAAAATATGCTTATTTTACCAGAGCGACCGACTGCGGCCGCGGCAGTGGTGTCACTATATTTTCCTACCGGAGAGGGGGGGCGACTCGGAATTAGATAGGTATAGTTAACAAAAAAATCGACTATTTTTTTGAATTGCAAATTGTGGCATTCAATTAGTTTAGTATAGCTAAACACATAATTTCGGCAATTCCACCGAAAACCGGCTTTTAACCATTTGTATTTCTAAGTTTTAAAGGTGTACCCCATGAAGACGAACACTCTGACTCCCTCTCCTTCGATCGATCCTGCTGTAGTTCCCGATTGGCTGCAAGAATGCCTGAATGCTCCATCGCAGCCTGATGCGGGTTCTAATCCGAATTGTTCGACTGACAACAGCTTAATTTGTCGGGCCTTTGAATTTGCCCGCGACTTGCACGAAGGACAGTACCGCAAATCCGGAGAACCTTATATTTGCCATCCGGTAGCGGTCGCTGGAATCCTCCGGTATATGGGCGGCAACAGCGCCATGATTGCCGCCGGTTTCCTTCACGACATTGTTGAAGATACAGATATTACTCTCGAAGAAATAGAACAGCGGTTCGGCCCGGAAGTGCGACAGTTGGTTGAAGGTGTCACCAAGCTTTCTAAGTTTAATTTTTCCAGCAAAACAGAGCGCCTTGCTGAAAATTTCCGCCGAATGTTCCTAGCAATGGCTAAAGATATTCGCGTCATAGTCGTCAAACTGGCAGATCGGCTGCACAACATGAGGACTTTGGAGCATTTGTCCGAAGAAAAGCAGCGCAGTATTGCCCTAGAAACCCGAGAGATTTTTGCTCCTCTAGCAAACCGTTTGGGTATCGGACGCTTTAAGTGGGAATTGGAAGATTTAGCGTTTAAATACCTGGAACCTGAGGCTTACCGCGAAATCCAGGACTTGGTGGCGGTGAAGCGAGCCGATCGAGAAACTCAACTCGCAGAAGTGACAGATAGTTTGCGAGAAAGGCTTGACAAATTAGGCATTAAATGCTACGAAGTCAGCGGTCGTCCCAAACATTTGTACGGGATTTATGGGAAGATGCAGCGCCGACAAAAAGGGTTTAACCAAGTGTACGATATTGCTGCGGTGCGGATAATTGTAGAAACCAATGACGACTGTTATCGGGCTTTGGCGATCGTCCACGATTCTTTCCGCCCGATTCCCGGCCGCTTTAAAGATTATATCGGTTTACCAAAAGCGAATCGCTATCAATCATTGCACACGGGAGTAATCGGAACCAGCGGCCGCCCCATCGAAGTGCAAATTCGCACCGTAGCCATGCACCACATTGCAGAATACGGCATTGCCGCGCACTGGAAATACAAAGAAACTGGCGGTTCTAACACAAAAGTTATCGGCGACGACGAAAAATTTACTTGGCTGCGCCAACTCCTAGAATGGCAAAGCGACCTCAAAGACGATCGCGAATATTTACAAAGCATTAAGGACAACTTATTCGACGAAGATATTTACGTTTTTACTCCTAACGGAGACGTAATTGCTCTCAATAGCGGGTCAACTCCCGTAGATTTTGCTTACCGCATTCACACAGAAATTGGCAATCACTGCACCGGTGCTAGAGTCAACGGGCGGATGGTGACTCTAGACAAGGTTTTAAAGAACGGCGACATTGTAGAAATCTTGACCCAAAAAAATGGTCATCCGAGTTCCGACTGGCTGAATTTTGTCAAGACAAACGGAGCAAAAAACCGAATTCGCCAGTGGTTGAAGCGATCGCACCGAGATGAAAACCTCGCTCGCGGGCGGGAATTGCTGGAAAAAGAATTAGGTAAAAACGGCTTAGAATCTTTGCTGAAATCTGAACCAATGCAGTCGGTGGCTCAGCGCTGCAACTACCACAGCGTCGAAGATTTAATCGCCGGTTTGGGCTACGGCGAAGTCACCCTAAATCTCGTAGTAAATCGACTGCGAGATTTAGTAAAAGTGCAGCAAAAAATTGAAGCTGCTCCCGGAGGAGGACAGGAATTGCCCCAGCTAATACCTGCATCTACGACACCGAAACCAGTACCGAGTTCGTCTCCGAGCAAATCGCCGATCGCAGGTGTAGAGGGATTGCTGTACCATTTAGCCGGCTGTTGCTGTCCGATTCCCGGGGAAGCAATTATTGGAGTTGTGACTCGCACTCGCGGAATTTCGATTCACCGCCAAGGGTGTGCAAATGTTGAAAGCGTGCCTGGAGATCGGTTGGTTCCCGTGAGTTGGAATTCCAGCGATCGCAACGGTAGCCGCCCGAATACTTATGCTGTCAACATTCAAATTGAAGCCCTCGATCGAGTCGGAGTTCTCAATGATGTTTTATCGCATTTGAAGGACAACAAAGTGAACGTCCGCAGCGCTCAAGTAAAAACTTATCCCGGTTTGCCCGCATTAATTGACTTGTGCATGGATATTGAGGATAAGGAACAGTTCGAGCGGACTTGTATGCAAATTAAAAAGATGAGCGATATTTTGAATTTGCGCAGGCTGAGTGAAGTGAATTAGGAGGACAGCCTAACTGTATTTTAGGGTGCGCCCAGCGCACCCGATCGTTCGCTGCCAAGACATTAAGCCAGATAAAATTTAAAAGGCTAAGGAATGTTTTACTCAGCTTCGCGAGGTTCAACTACCAGCATAATTCCATCAAGAATTTGACGAACTCGCTCATCTGAGAGTGTGCCAATTTTCTCACCTAACTGAGATTTATCGATCGTCAAAATCTGCCCGACGTTAACAACACTCTGTTCTGGTAAATCAGCTTTTCCTGCTTCTAACAGGACATTTCCTGGTGAATTAGCCCGTCTGAGATTTGAAGTCAGCACACAAACAACAACCGTATTAATGCGGGAACGATTGAATAAATTGTTCTGAATGATTGCATGGGGATGGAGATAACCGGGTTCTGAACCAGAAGGCTCATCAAGTTCTATCCAAAAAATATCACCTTGATTTATTACCATTCGCCTTCCACCAGCCTGCGATGAGAGCGACTCATCTTGCGAAGCAAAACTTGTTCTTCTTCAGAGCGAGGTGCTTTGCAAGCAGCATTAATTTTTTCTAACAGTTGTTGATTTTCGCGGCGGCGGATAAATTTTTCAAGCGCTATTTCCATCGAAAAAGTCTGCGAAATTTGCATTTCGCCAGCTAATGTTTAGGCTTGTTGAAATAAAGATGCTGGCAATGAGATAGCAGTTTTGACAGTTGTTATAACTTTATACATTCATTTATTTATATGAGTCTAACTAATACTATAGCTAACCACAATACAGTTCCGCAAACAGGTAGAACAATGAAACCCTTTATTTCGCCGGAGTGACTGGCTTTGCATCGCCCAACTTTTGCTGCAAAAACTCCCGCGCCACTTGTCCGGCTTCCTGCTGTTTCCCGTCAACTTGATAGTTGAGTTTCCGCATATCTTCCTCAGAGATTTTGCCGCCCAATTCTGCGAGAACTTGACGCAATTCCGGGTATTTTTCCAAAATTTGCGATCGCACAACCGGAACTGCTTCGTAGGGCGGGAAATAGTTTTTGTCATCTTTGAGCACTACTAAACCCAAACTTTGAATCAAACCATCAGTCGTATTGCCAGCAATCACATCTACTTCTTTTTGTTGCAGCGCTTGATAAAGCAATCCTAACAGCAACTCCTTCGGTTCTTCCGCAAATTGAATCCCGTAAGTTTTAGCTAATCCGGGAAATCCATCTTCTCTGTCTTTGAATTCTGGGCCGAAACCAGCGCGCAATTTTGGTGCTGCTTTGCCTAGTTGCGAGAGAGTTTGTAAATTGAGTGTTTTCGCCTCGTCTCCCCGCATAATAATCGCAAAACTGTTATTAAACCCGAGCGGTTCTGTCCATTCTGCTTTAAACTGTTTGGGATATTCTTGCTTGAGATAATCGAGGACTTTTTTGGGGTCAGAAATCGGCTTTTGTTTGAGAATATTGGTAAAACCTGTGCCCGTATATTCGACGTACAAGTCGATTTTACCTGCTGTTAGAGATTGATGGCAAAGCGAGCCTCCGAGATTCAGTTCGCGTTCTACTTTGATATCTGTTTTAGCTTCGATATGGCGTGCTAAAATTTCTGCGAGAATGACTTGTTCGGTAAAGTCTTTCGAGCAGATGACAACTTGCTTTTCGGAACTAGAGGTACATCCTGCTGCTGCAAACAAACAAAGCAGCCAGCAGGAACAGAAAAAAAAATCGTTCTTAGATATTTTCATAAGCGAACTCCGTTGTTAGTTCCACAATTATTAGCTTCTAATTTATAGCATTTCTCAATGATTTGTAAACCCAAGATCCCCGACTTATTGAAGAAGTCGGGGATCGAACACCGATCGCACTTTACCCAAGTTCGGTTTTGTTGTTGTAACATTTATTTATAGACATGGAGGACAAAAAATGGTAATCAGCGTCAGCGATATTATCCAGCAGCAGCGGCAATTTTTTGCGACTGGGAAAACTAAGGATGTGGATTTTCGGATCGAACAACTGAAAAAACTTAAAAGTGCGATCGCTTCCAATCAATCACGGATTGTGGATGCTGTCAAGGCTGATTTGAACAGGCCGGAGTACGAGGCTTATTTTGAAATTGCTGCGATCGCAGAAGTTAATTATGCCATCAAAAACGTTAAATCGTGGGCCAAGCCGAAAAAAGTGCCTACTTCGATAGATCAATTCCCAGCATCAGCCCGCATTTACCCAGAACCTTTGGGCGTAGTTTTAATCATCGGGCCTTGGAATTACCCATTTCAGCTAATGATATCACCTTTGGCCGGGGCGATCGCCGCCGGCAACTGTGCATTTCTCAAACCTTCGGAAATCGCCTCACACACCTCCGAAGTTATCGCCGACATGATATCCAAAACCTTCGATCCCGCCTATGTAGCCGCCGTCGAAGGAGGCGTGGAAATCAGCCAACAATTGCTAGCCGAAAAATTCGACCACATCTTCTTTACAGGCGGCACTAAAATCGGTCGAATTGTGATGGAATCTGCCGCTAAAAACCTGACACCTGTTACCTTGGAATTAGGCGGTAAAAGTCCTTGCATTGTAGACTCCGACATTCACCTTGAATACACCGCAAAACGCATTGCTTGGGGCAAATTCCTCAATGCAGGACAAACTTGCATTGCTCCAGATTACCTGTTAGTCGATCGAAAAGTTAAGCCAGATTTGATGGCAGCAATTAAAACAACTATTCAGGAATTTTACGGAGACGACCCGCAAAAAAGTCCCGACTATTCGCGGATTATCAATCAGCGGCAATTAGAACGTTTGAGTGCGTTTATTCAAGACGGAGAAATTGTTGTCGGCGGGCAAGTTAAGCCGGAAGATAGATATATTGCACCGACGGTTATAGATAATGTTTCCTGGGATTCCCCGGTGATGCAGGATGAGATTTTCGGGCCGATATTGCCAGTTTTGGAGTATGAGGATTTCGGGGAGGCGATCGCTCAAATTAACGCGCGTCCCAAACCTTTAGCTTTGTATTTGTTCTCTAAAAATAAAGAGAAACAACAGCGAGTTTTGCAAGAAACTTCTTCGGGAGGAGTTTGCATAAACGACACAGTTATGCAAGTAGGAGTAACAGATTTACCTTTTGGCGGAGTTGGCGACAGCGGCATCGGCACCTATCACGGCAAAGCAAGTTTTGACACTTTTTCTCATTACAAAAGCGTGCTGCAAAAGTCATTTTTACTTGACTTGAAATGGCGCTACGCTCCCTATAAAGGCAAGTTAGATTTGATTAAGAAAATTATCAGTTGAGCGATCGCACTTGGAGGGGCGGGTTCGCTAGCGTTTACAATATAAGCGAGATAGCCAAATCAACCCGCCCCCTTCCTGATATTATCGGTTCAGCTATTCCACGGTGAACGAGAATTTCCCGAAATTTTCAAGAATTGCTCATCTGTTTTATGAACGATTTCTAGCGCAATCTCTACGTTGGTCTTAAAGGACTGTTGCCCCTTCCAAATAATTCACATTAGAAATGTCTATAATATGTTTTAGCATCTTCTCGATAAAAAGCCATCATTTATGGAACCTTTATCAAAAGAACGCTGTGCCGCCTGCCACCCAAACTCTCCCCGCGTCACAGCTTACGAAATTGTCCACCTCAAATCTCAAATTCCCGACTGGGATTTTATCGAAAAAAATGGCATTCCCCAATTAGAACGCACCTACAAATTCCCGGATTTCAAAAGTGCGATCGCCTTTACAAACAGCGTCGGCGAAGCTGCAGAAACTGAAGGACATCACCCCGCACTGTTAACCGAGTGGGGGAAAGTTACCGTTACTTGGTGGACTCACGCGATTTCTGGACTGCACCGCAATGATTTTATTATGGCTGCGAAAACAGATGCGATCGCCAATCAATTCCCAACATAAAATCAGACTTATCAGCCGATAATAGTTTAAGAACTTACAGCTCCCGGTACCAGCGGTGAATACCTTTGATTCGCCTTCAACAACTCCAGATTCAGCCGGTAGCCGACATTCCGTACAGTTTGAATTAGGCTCGGCTGTCGCGGGTCGATTTCTATTTTTTTACGCAGAGAGAGTACGTGAGTGTCGATCGTCCGGGGGTTATCAATAGCATCGGGCCAGGCCCGCAGCAGCAAATCCGAGCGCGACAGCGGCACTCCTCCAGCTTGAGCCAGCACGTACAGCAGGCTGAATTCCTGGGGAGTCAACTCGATATGTTCCTCGTGCAATCTCACTCGGCGGTGGACTAAATCAATTTTCAGCAGTCCGCAATCGAGCGTCGCCGGGGGTATCATCGTGCGGTTGCGGCGCATCAGAGCCTCCACCCTAGCCATAAACTCTTGCATCCCAAACGGTTTAGTCAGGTAATCGTCTGCCCCCGCGTTCAAACCTTCAACAATATCCGATTCCGAATTTCGCGCCGACAGCATCAAAATCAGCGACTGCTGCTGCTGTTGCAGCCAGCGGCAAAATTCCAAACCGTCCCCATCCGGCAATTGGGCATCCAGAATCACTAGGGTTGGCTGGCGGGTGAAAAATATTTCCCTAGCGTGACTGATATCCGCTGACTGGTGCACCCAGTGACCGACTTGCTGTAGATGCCAGCCCAAGAGCGATCGCAGGTGCGGATTCCCTTCAACAATTGAAATACTTGCAGATCCCACAGAGGCGAGCTTCCCTTATCACTAATGGCTACCAGGTTAACAGAGCTTTTGTCAAGGTTTTGTAACCATTGCTACTCAAGCATTAGCTCCATTTCAAGGGGTGAATACATCGAGAGTAATAATTTGACAGATTTGGTCAATTTGGGATGCTCAGCCCGCAGAAAGGTTAAATCATTCGGGCGATGATCTTACAATGAAAGTAAGACAGTGTACAGCCGATCGACCCCATGCCCCAACCGCCTGCCAAAACCGAACCCCCCGACCCAGCCCCTACTCCCAGGAGGTTGACAAATCGCGCAAGTGAAACTAGAATTCCTCCAACCGTTCGCTCGGTAGCCGGAATACTCAGCCACTGTGACCGCAAAATTCAGCAACATCCCGACTCAATTAAACGCACAGCGAATTATCTAGGTGCGCGCAAAAAGTCGAGCAACTGCATTGCCACGAGTGAAATTTTTTATGGAGGGTAGCCTGTTGAGCAGGGTAAAAACTTTTATTTAGAAATAGCCTCAAGCTGAGCCACTCAGCATCAATCGAGGCCTTTCCTAAATCCCGCCGTCATTATACAAACCACAAAGGATTTCAACCTCACACCATGCTACAAGACACCCAAACAATCCGGCACTACCAAAAACTCACCGACGCCCTCGTCGAAATGTGGAATAGAGGTTATCGTTTCGATGACCTGCGGCTTTACTTAGATGGCTATTTAGCAGCCCTGCGACATTCCAACGGTCTGGAACCCTATCTGATTCACAGACTAGAGGAAGAAGCAGCGCGTTACATTCACGACCCCTCCAATTTTACAATGCCACAGACACAAACTGAATCAGACTACTATTAATACCAACTTCGGTTTAATACATCTGCTGATTATTGGGTAATTGGTAATTGCATTTTTTGATACTAACATAACAGCTACTACCCGAATGACTGAAGGGGTCAGAAAATCCGGTTTTGGTACAATAGTCACTCAGGGAGTGGCAAGCTGTAGTTTCAAAATTGATTTTTAGTAGGGCGGGCCGTGTCCGCCCTACTGTTGTTAAAGTTAGAATTTTGGGAAAGTTTTGAGTTCGGAACTCAAATTTTTTAAGTCTGTAACTCACAATTTGAAACTGACAATTTAACACTCAAAACTCAAAACTTTCTTTGTCCTTTCCCTTCGTTTTATTTAAGAAGCCAAAGCGACTTCTACAATTTCTTGCAATTCGCCCTTTTGATACATCTCGATCATAATATCCGAGCCGCCAATAAACTCGCCGTTGATATAAACTTGGGGAATTGTCGGCCAGTTGGAATACTCTTTAACGCCTTGACGAATTTCCTGGTCGGCCAAAACATCAAGAGTTTCGTAAGGCACTCCCAAAGTATTGAGAATTTGCACCACAGTATTAGAAAAACCGCACTGGGGCATTAACTTATTGCCCTTCATAAACACCATGATTTTGTTTTGCTTAACCAACTCGTCAATTCTTTGATGTGCTGTTGTACTCATTGTAGGTCCTAATATTGTTTGAAACTTTTTAAACGTTGACTGACGCAGAAACCGCGTTTTTTACAAAAATCTTTCGTTAGAGCCATAGATTCCGGTAAAAAAACCGGGTTCTTGTGGTTTTTGTGCCTAAGTAGAGCAGTTGTATTTCAACCAACTCTTGACACCAGCACCAACTTGCGAGCCCACTTGCAAGTCAACAATTAAGCAACTTGATTTTTAGCTTCCCATTCTGCCGGAGTTAAGGTTTCCAAGCCCAAAGCGTGGATGGCTTCACTAGCCATTGCCTGTTTGAGAGCGCCGTAAACCAGTTGGTGCTGCTGTACTCGGCTTTTTCCTTCAAAAGCGGCAGAGACTACTCTCGCCTGGTAGTGGTCGCCGCCGCCAGTCAAATCGTCAACTTGTATTTTAGCGTCGGGCAACCCTGCCTTAATCATTTCTGCTACTTGAGACGGTGTAACCATTGGTTTCTCTGATAAACGGCTGTAATTTAGATTTTAGTGGAACTACTTTGTCGATGAGCTCGGTTGACTGCTGGCAGGCCGGGGAAAGGGTGCATCCACAAAACCCAATTCCAGTAACTGCTGGTAAGCTTTCTTGCCCAAATCGCGAGTTGGCTGCTGCGATCGAATAATCTGAATCAGCAGGGGCACAGCCAGTTCGGGCTTATTTTGGGCCCGGTGTACCAAAGCCAGCCTATAGGTAGCTTCGTCGCGCATTTGGGCTGTTTCTACAGCTTTGGTGCGGTGGCTTTCGGCCAATCGGATGTCAATTCCGGCAAAACTGCTACCCAGTTGTTGGTAGAAGTTGGAGAGTTGATTGAAAATCTGGCGGGATTCTTGGAGTTTTTGACTGGCGAGTGCGTAATTCTGATTGGAAATAGCACTGCTGGCTTCTGTCATCAAACGCTGACCTCCTTGGACGCTCAGCAAGCTGCTGTCTTGCGTCAGAGGGCGGAGATTGTTAGGGTCTGTGGGGTCGTCAGCAGGTTCGACTTGCGGTTGGTTCTCTGGCCCAGAAGGTTGTTGTGCTTGGACTTGGAGCGGTTGCAACAGGGTAAAAGCTGCGATCGCCCCGATCGTAATCCGGGCAGTGGAGCGAAGCCAGCAAACAGTTCCAGAGTATACCATGAAATTACTTTGCGCCTGTGCGCTTTAAAAAAATATTTAGCTTGAGCCGATCTTACCATTGGCGATCGCAACCGGCTAAGTGTAAACCAAATTTGTTGAAATGTCAAAGGGTGCGCGATCGATTTTGGATTTTAGATTTTGGATTTTAGATTTTGGATTGAACAAGGAAATCGCGGGGGATTGGACAGATCCCGGCAATCTAGTCCTGGACCCAGAAACCGGGTTTTTTTACCTAAATACTGCCTTTGAGTGTTTAAAAATGGTGGAAAACCCAGTTTCTTTGGTTTTGATGGGTAAGTCCCGATCTAATTCAACAATCGAACGAACTATGAATATCCCAATTGAAAGAACAGCTTACGGTCAACTGCTGGCTAAATCTCAGCCTAAGCCAATCCTGAACGAAGAAGATAATGATATTGCGCTCGCAGAAGTCGATTTTCTGATGTCTAAGGAAGAATTAACAGTAGAAGAAGAAACTTTACTGAGTCTCTGGGGGCTGTTGATCGAAGAATACGAATCAAAATATTACCCAGATCCAGAAGTGACTCCCCGGGATGTTCTATTGCATTTCATGGAAGTTCGCGAACTCAAACAAGCCGATTTAGTGGGCGTGATTGGTTCCAAAGGAGTAGTCTCTGAGGTGGTGAATGGGAAGCGGGCGATTAGCAAGGCGCAAGCTAAGGCGCTAGGAGAATTTTTTAATGTTAATCCTAGCGTGTTTATTTGAGCGTGTTTATCTGAAAAACTCGCCGATCTAGAAAAAAACTCGGCGGTTTCAACCGCTAGTAACGCGATCGCACAAACTAAGTCCGACGCGGACTGATGGAAAAACTACCGCTGTTAGTTACAGCTTCAAACCCCGCATGGTAGAAACATCCCTAATAGTTTATAAATATGTTTGGTTAAACTGAATCAAAATCAAACAGGAACATTTCTGATGGTACAACCAAGCAAACCGACCTCCGACACTCTCCAAAATTATCAAGGAATTGGAGTCCCCGATGAAAGTCTGGCAGTGATTTTGCAGCGCGGCGGCGATGAATTGCTGCTGTTAAAAGCCGACGATCGCTTTACAGTCCGGCCCTCACCAACAGCATCAGCCTCAAACGATTGGGCTGCAACAACTGGGGCAAAACTCAACCGCCGCATCGGCCAAACCAATCTCGAAGAATATCTCGTTGCGCCCGATCGCCTAGAAGCAGCAATGCAAGCAGCCCGCGCCAGCGATGCTGTAGCTTTTGCCAGCCACGTCTATTGCCCCGCGAACAATCCGAGTACACTCTTTTATTTAACCGACCAAATTACCATTCAATTTGGCGAACAAGTAGACGAACAATCGCGAAAGGCGATCGCCAATGCAGCAGCTTTAAAAATAGTCCGACCAGTAGAAGGAATTCCCAACACTTTTGTCTGCTTCGTCACAAAACAAGCAACAGAAAACCCGGTCAAAATTGCCAACCGCCTGACAAGATATGCAGAAGTTCTCGTAGCAGAACCCAACATTTTAGTAGAGACGCAGCAGCATTACACGCCCCGCGATCCGCTTTATCCCAAACAGTGGTATCTCAACAACAAAGGCGGCAAGGAACTTGTCGGCGGCGCTCAAATTTATGCAGAACCAGCTTGGGACATGACTCGCGGAGTTCGATCGATCGTAATTGCCATCGCCGACGATTCAGTTGACATCACCCACCCAGATTTTCAAGGCCAAGGCAAAATCGTCTCACCCATCGATTTCAAAGAGGGCGACACTTCCCCGATGCCAGCCGCCGACTCAGACAACCACGGCACAAGTTGTGCAGGCGTCGCCGTTGCAGAAGAAAACGGCAAAGGCATTGTCGGCGTCGCCCCCGGCTGCGCCCTGATGCCCATCCGTACCAGTGGTTTTCTCGATGACGATTCTGTCGAAAAAATGTTTAATTGGGCGATCGAAAAAGGTGCAGCCGTCATTTCTTGCAGTTGGGGGCCTTCAGCAGTTTACTATCCCCTTTCCCTGCGGCAGAGTGCCGTCATCACCAAAGCAGCAACCCAAGGGCGGGGCGGCAGAGGTTGCGTCATTCTGTTCGCTGCAGGCAATGCCAACCGCCCAGTCAACGGTACTGTTAACGAGAAAGGCTGGCCCAACAACGTCCTGGGCGGTCAAACTAGATGGCTGGCAGGATTTGCCGTTCACCCAGACGTAATTGCCGTCAGCGCTTCCACTTCCCTCAACAAAAAAGCAGCTTACAGCAATTGGGGTACCAGCATCTCGGTTTGCGCCCCCAGCAACAACGCGCCGCCGGGAACTTGGTTGCCAGAAACCGGATTTATCGGCACGCCGCCGGAGGTGACGCAGTATTTGCCGGGTTTGGGGGTGTTTACTGCCGATCGAGTCGGGCTTGCCGGCTACGATTCGGGGGACTACACAAATACCTTTGGGGGTACTTCCAGCGCCACTCCAGTAGTCGCTGGGGTTGCAGGGTTGATACTTTCGGCTAACCCCCGTTTGACGGCGCGGGAAGTGCGGGGAATTCTCGAACAAACTGCTGAGAAAATTGTCGATCCCGATCCCGATCCCCAGTTGGGCAATCGCATGGGAAATTACGATCCTAACAACGGTCGCAGCGATTGGTTTGGTTACGGGAAAGTGAATGCTTTTAAAGCTGTGCAAGCTGCGGTGAGAAAGGGCGGCGGCAATCCAAATATCGGGGGTCTGGTGTTCAGCGATATTTCTGGACATTGGGCACAGAAGTTTATTGAAGCTTTGGCGGCGGCGAATATAATTAGCGGTTTTCCTGACGGTTCTTTTCGGCCTGATGACAGTTTAAACCGAGCTCAATATGCGGCGCTGTTGGTGAGTGCGTTTAGTCCGATTCCGAGGGTGCCGGCTACAAATTTTATTGATGTTTCTGCTACTTTTTGGGCGAGAAGTGCGATCGAACGGGCAAATCGGGGGGGATTTTTGGCGGGGTTTCCGGGGTTGAAGTTCGGCCCGAATCAGAATTTGACTAAGGCTGAGGCGATCGTATCTTTGGTTAACGGTTTGGAACTCAAGGGCGGCAATCCTGATTCTTTGAAAGTTTACATCGATCGTTCTCAAATTCCTAATTATGCTTTAAGTGCGATCGCCACAGCAACTGCTTTGAAGATTGTGGTTAATTATCCTTCCCGCGATTGGCTTTCGCCGCAGCGGGATATTACCCGCGCTGAGATTTCGGTTTTGATTTACCAGACATTGGTGGCGATTAATCGGGCAAAGGCGATCGATTCTCCTTACATTGTGTAGCGAGTCCCGAACACTAGACAAGATGCCACAGATATTTGATTGATACGAAAACCGCAGATGTAAGGCAGACAAACGCAGATGAACGCAGATAATTGTCAGATTTTTGGCGAATGAGTGCAAGAAGTCTATTGAAACTAGCCCTACTTTTACTTTTGTTAATTTACTAAGATTGTTTCCAGTAAATCAACCACAATTATTTTAGGGGCTGGTTCACCAACTATCTGTAATATCATCCCTAGATCCGTAAACCCGCCCCGACCCAACTCGAAGACTAGACAAGATTGCATTAATTCCCAAACAATCTTAAAATCATCTGCGTCGATCTGCGTCAATCTGCCTTAAATCTGCGGTTACTCTATTAATCCAATTTTCAACCTCGCAAATCCCCCAAAGCTTTCAATGCAAATTGCGGCAAAGCTAACATCCTGCGCCACCGCCAAGGTTCTTGATAAAGCCGGTACAGCCATTCTAAATGATTGTCGCAAAACCAAGCCGGCGCGCGGGTTTTTGTTCCCGCCCAAATATCGAAACTGCCGCCTACTCCCACCCAAATCGAATCAGGGCAAAGGTGTCGGTGTTCGGCAATCCAAAATTCTTGGCGCGGTACTCCCAAGCCTACAAAAATCAGTTTTGGCTGCATTTTTTTGAGGCTTTCACGGAAGTCTTTTTCTTCATCTGCGGCCAGATAACCGTGTTGAGAAGCAATTGACAATCCGTTAACTTTTTGCTGCCAAGTTTCTGCAGCAGCAGCGGCTACTCCGGGGGAACCTCCATAGAAAAATACTGGTTGCGAATCCGGCAATTTTCCTGCTGCTTGCAGCAGCGATTCTGCTAATTCAATCCCCGGATAGCGCTGCGCCGGTTTGCCGCGCATTCGCAAGTACAGCACCACTCCTGAACCGTCGGGAATCACCAGTTCCGCTTTGCGGATTACATCTGCTAAAGCCTGATTTTGCTCGGCTTGCATCGCCATTTCAGCATTCAGCGTCACGACGTGACTTCCCAACCCTTGATGCAGGCGCTGCATCAGCCAACCTGCATAATCATCTAATATGTGAACTGGTAGTCCCAGCACAGAAAATTGCGGCTGCGATCGATCCATATTTTTTTCTTTGAGATTCCTACACACCTAGTTATTTAAATTAGCTTAGATTGGCGATCGATGCTAGACTACTTTTGGACGCAAAAAACCCGGTTTGTGCCACATAAATTCTGTTAAGTCATCATTCCGTGGTCTAGAAACCGGGTTTTTTGTACGCGGCGCGCAAGTCCATTAGAGTTAGGCTGCCAAGTGCGATCGAGCATTAGTATTCGATTTTTTTGACAGAACCGTCGGCGTACCATTCCATCGGTACGAGTTCAATTTTACCATTAATTTTCACTGTAGAGTAGACAACTTTCAAGAAAGGAACGCTGTTGTTATTGTTGTTGCGGCTAGACATGGCAATCACCTTGTTGTGTTTGCAAAACTTGAGAAATAATCTGAACTCTGATATATTTAAAAGTCTATTCACCCCAATTCGGCTCGCATCAGGAAAAACAAGGAAAACGAAATGGCGATCGCAACAACTCAGCGGCAAACGAGGTTAGACTATTACTACCAGCAAATCAAAACCGTCATTCTCAAGCGCCAGAACCCAATTACGGGTTTGCTGCCGGCGAGTACCGCAGTTAACGCCCACGGCGACTACACCGATGCTTGGGTACGCGACAACGTGTACAGCATTCTCGCGGTTTGGGGTTTGGGTTTAGCTTACCGCAAAATTGATGGCGATCGCGGCCGAACATTTGAACTCGAACACAGCACAGTCAAACTAATGCGAGGCTTGCTGTTTGCGATGATGCAGCAATCGAGCAAAGTAGAACGTTTTAAAAATACTCAGTTGCCGCTAGATGCCTTGCACGCTAAATACAATACTCAAACTGGAAGTATTGTTGTCGGCGATGACCAATGGGGACATTTACAGTTAGACGCTACATCTATATATTTGTTAATTCTTGCTCAAATGACGGCGGCGGGGTTGCACGTAGTTTTTACAATAGATGAAGTCAATTTTGTGCAGAATTTAGTTTACTACATCGGTAGAGCTTACCGCACGCCCGATTACGGAATTTGGGAAAGAGGCCATAAAATCAATCGCGGTAATGCAGAATTGAACGCCAGTTCAGTTGGCATGGCAAAAGCAGCCCTGGAAGCAATAAATGGGTTGGATTTGTTCGGGATTAAAGGCTCTCAAGCATCAGTTATTCACGTTTTGCCAGACGAAATTGCCAGAAGTCGCATTACTTTGGAATCGCTTTTGCCTCGCGAATCCAGTTCAAAAGAAGTAGATGCGGCTTTATTGAGCGTGATTAGTTTTCCGGCTTTTGCTGTGGAAGACCGAGAATTAATAGAACGGACTCGGAATAAGATTATTGACAAATTGCAAGGAAATTACGGCTGCAAGCGGTTTCTGCGGGACGGACACCAAACTGTTTTGGAAGATGCCGATCGCCTGCACTACGAACCCACAGAATTAAAGCAGTTCGAGCACATTGAATGCGAGTGGCCGCTATTTTTTACTTATTTATTTTTGGACGGCATATTTCAGGGAAATCAAGCTCAAGTGCAAGAGTACCAGCAGCGTTTGGAATCTCTGGCAGTCGATCGCTCTGGTTTGCCGCTACTACCCGAATTGTACTACGTCCCCGCCGAAAATATAGAAGCAGAAAAGTTAAATCCCCGCAGCCAGCAGCGCTTACCCAATGAAAATATTCCCCTCGTTTGGGCGCAAAGTTTGTATTTTCTCGGTCAATTGCTAAATGAAGGATTAATCGCAGTTGGCGACATCGACCCGCTGGGAAGGCATTTGTCAGTGGGCCCCCACAGAGAACCTTTAGTACAAATTGCACTGTTAGCTGAAGACGAAGATTTGCAAGCAGAATTAGCCGCTAACGGCATTGCGGCGCAAACCCCTAAACAGGTAGAACCAATTCAAGTCCGCCAGACAAAAGAATTATCAGCTATTTACACGCAAATTGGACGCAACGACCCATTAGGTTTAACCGGCCGCCCCGTGCGGCGTCTGCGGAGTTTGACAACTTCTCGGGTGTTTAAAATTCGCGAAGAGGCGATCGTCTTTCTCCCCTCATTTTTGGACAGACAAGAATTTTACCTAACTCTAGATTACCATTTTTTAGTATCTAAAATCAAAAGCGAAATAGCTCACATTCACCGCCACTGGTATCAGTTGGGACGCCCCACGGTAACGCTGATGTTGACTCATACAATGCTGGAAACCGGGCGGGAAGCGCTGCTGGAATTAATGAAGGAATTCCGGGACGGACACTGCAACAACACGCCAGTTAAACTCGGAAATCTCAAGCAGTTAATGCTGACCGCTGGCACCGAAAGAATTGATTTCATCCACGATTTTGAATTTACCGAATCTCCGGTGACAGGTGCAGTAGAAACGCGCAGCTATCTAACTTACAGTTCTGAAAAAACTTGGCCTCTGGGTCACACGCAAGAATTTAAATTAGAGTGCGAAACTAATACTCAATTTTTGCTAACTAGCCTGCGCGATTCAGAAAATTTGTACGAACAAATTGAGTTGCTGCACACGTTAGTTCGACTCAAAGGATTAAATTTTGATACAGGATTTGGAGGTGCAGAACAAACAGTTAAAGTAGTGGATTTGCTCAACGAAGTTTATACAAAAGCTGGAGAAAGTTCGCAATCAAAAATCCAATGGGCAGTCATCCGCCATGCCGCAGGTTTGCTGGACAAAGTTGATATCAGCTTGTCCGATGCGGTGACAGACATTTTGGTGCGACAAAAACAGATTGCTGTAGGGAAAGCTTACAGCGAAGATTCGATAATTTCGCGACCGGGATCTTACACGGAAGTGATGGACAAAATTCGCCAATTCTGCGGAGAAGACATTCGCGATCGAGTTCTTACCCAAGAAATTCTAATTTATCTCAGCGTCCTAATTAAAGCAGAACCGCAGTTATTTAAAGGTCTGCTGACACTGAGAGTTAGCTACTTTATTCTGCTTTTAACAAGCGAATTAGCCCGCGAATTAGGAGTTACGCAGAATGAAGCTTACGAACATTTAATGCAGCTAAGCCCTTTTGAAATCAAAAATCGCCTGCGCCAAGTGTTGACAGAATACGAGGAAATGAATCAAATCCTCAAACAGCAAGAATCCCTGCGCGTCAAACAGCCGGAAAAAGATATTGAATGGGTAGTAGCGCCAGTTTCCGAAGAACCAACAATGCCTGCGGGAGGATGGCGCCGGAAGCGGCAAATGGAAGGTGCAGTCAATCGCGTACCGAAGGATTTTTATCCGAGTGTTTGGGGACTGCTGCGGCACTGCAAAGGCTTGATAATTGGCGACAAATTAGAGCGGCGCAATCGGTTAGATAGCCATATTATATTATCGGAAATGACGCCAGGAGAAAAGAATTTTGCGCTACAAATCGAGCATTTACTGAATAAAATTGTGGCGCCAGAATACCGACAAGTCAATATAGAGGCGCTGATGGAGTTGGCAGCTATTGCCCAGCGCAACCCCGAATTAAAGGTAGAAGAATACATCGTTTTAGATGTGTTAGTCGGTCACGCCGTGCGCCTGAATTGGCGAGGAAAATACCCGGAAAGAGCGGATAAATACGACGAAGATAAAGCGGCGGCTTGGCAAGCTTTTTACAATACTTCGCCTTACGTTTGCGCGAGTCACGTACTTGATGCTTTCCGATTTTTGACGAAGTTTGGATAGATTGAGCGGCAATTCCGGTTTGAGCTTTTAGCGGTAAGGTGTGCAGTGCACACCTTAATATAGAGGTTCTCCGTAAGTCCTGTCTTCTCTTATATTATCTCTCTTTTCTGCCTCAGCTTCCTCTGCGCCCTATGCAGTTCATTAAAATAAATTCTCATCAACTTAATTTTGAGCAACGATCCAAGCTGTTCTTGAGGCAAAAACCTGTGATTAACAACCAACCGATACCTATTAGTCTCTTTGCTGGAGCATGCGGTTTAGATTTAGGTCTAGAAAAAGCAGGATTTCAGACAGTAAGTTTAGTAGAACTCGGGCGTTGCTTAATCAGGGTATGAAAAAAATAAGTTGAAAATCCTCAAGCTTTGTGGATACTGGTTTCTATGACTTGCATATTTAGCCTTTCATACCGTAAATCAGTAACGCCCAGCAACGCCGGGATTATGCGAGATCCCTCACGAGTGCGAGCGATGGCTGTGGGAAAGCAGCTCACGCCTACAAATCACGTCCTTACCCTGCGACACATCACCCGCACCCTGTTTTTGGTACGGTTAACACCAGCGATACTTCCCCCGACGCTCGCGCGGTGGAGAGTTCGCTCGGCAGGGTCATCATGGCGTTGACACAGCCTTTTCGGTTTCTAGGAATAGCTTGGTACGGTTTTCTTTACTGCCAATTACTGCTGATTCTTTCGCACTTATTCGGGCAAATACGACTAACAGGGTTGGGTTCTCCTGACTGTTCCTCTCACTTATAAAGCGGCATCATAATAACTGTAAGCGATGAGCTTCAACCCAAACTTTCCTTATAAAGTTTTACCAATCTTTGAGGTGACAGATTATGTTGATGCGCTCTTGGCAACCATTCACGGAAATTGAAACCATCCGCCAGCAACTCGATAAAGTTTTTGATCAACTGGCACCAACGAGAGATAACTCAGAAGCCACTTGGATGCCCGCTCTGGAATTGGCTGATGTTGGTGACAACTTCGTATTAAAAGCGCAACTGCCTGGAATTGACCCCAAAGACATTGACGTTCAAGTCACTCGCGAAGCAATTTCTATCTCTGGGGAACGCCGCTACGAAAACACAGACGAGAAATCTGGCTACGTCCGCTCTGAATTCCGCTATGGCAAATTCCACCGGGTAATTCCCTTGCCAGCACACATTCAAAACGACTCTGTGCAAGCTGAATGCAAAGATGGCATTCTAACGTTAACTCTACCCAAAGTGACTGAAGCTCGCAATAAAGTCGTCAAGATTAATTTAGCCGAAATTGCTGGAGCTTCAACGAATCCCGCTTTGGAACAGGCTAACCAATAACGATCGGCTGTGCTTAATCGAGTGAGGCAAATTTTCTCAAATTGAGCCTGATTGGATTTACTGGCGCGACAACGAAACTGGAAAAGTTGATACCGGGAGCTACCATTGCTCTCGGTATTCTTTATTTGGGAAAGCCGAGCGAAAAGCTGCCTACGTCCTGAACCCGCAGTGAATTCAGTAACGCTTAAGTAAGTCGGTGGAAATATTTACAAGTATGTAACGAAGGATTAAGTAACCTGATTGGAGTTAAGTTTAACACGTTCTGTAGTATAGTTTCCTCTTTCTGCTCTAACTTTTATCCCATGAATTACAGCATAAGCCAGCTCTAATTCATCCTCAAACATTTTTCCGGCTAATTCATTTTTTGTGACTGTTCAAGGGATCGCCGATTGGCTGGAACTTAAACCAATTTGAGCCGGGGAAACTGACCCCTTATTCACAGCGCTTTATTTTTCTAACCGGGACATCGGTTAATCGGCGACGGTATCCCCAAGATTGTTGTCGGCCATAGCAAAAATGCTGGTATCAAAAAACAGATGTCTCCTCACCGCATCCGACACTCAGCTATCACGGCGGCACTGGAAGCAACAGACGGGGATGTGCGGAAGGTTCAGAAACTCAGCAGGCATAGGAACTTGAATACGTTAATGATATATGACGACAAGCGGGGGCGCGACCAACAAGACGTTACTGAAATGCTTGATGGGATGTTTTGAATGTTTTTACTGGCTTGGATCGGTAATTCGTTAATTAGGGGTATGTTTTTATCGGCCATCAAGTCTCTAGTTTTGTGGCGAGGGCGATCGCGCTATTTCCGATCGCTCAGTTTCAGTTCGTAAATGTTCCAAAATACTCCTCTTAAGGCAGAGTACTTAATACCTTGGATATAATTTCGCACTGCTGCCATCGTGAAAGGCTTAGTTAAATAAATATATGGTAGATACTCCTGATCGATGCGTTGAGCTTCTGCATAGATAGCTTTGCGCTTTGCTTCATCAAATTCTTCTACTGCCTGAAGATAAAGGTTGCCAACCTTCCGTTCCCAGTCGGCCACCTCTCGTCCTGTTATCGGAGTCTGACCTTTCTTAGGTTCCTGATTATATATATGGAAACTACCTTCAGGCAAGAACAAACTAGCATTGTCATTTGGTTCTACACTAAGATTAATCGTCCCCAAACGACACTCCCAATTAAAAGAGTTAAGAATTTTGTCTATAAAAAGGTTATAACTTACAGGATTAAAATCAACTTGAATGCCAAGTTCGTTTAAATTTTCTTTAATTTGTACTGCGATTATATCGAGAAATTTATTGCTAGAATTTGTCAGGAGGGTAAACTGCACCAAATTTCCCTGAAAATCTAATAACTGTCCTTGATTATTGTATTCAAAGCCGGCTTTTACCAGTAATTGTTTCGCTTTTAGAGGATTGTATTCATAATCTTTTAAACCTTCTTTAGAAGAAAGATAATAAGGGCTTTGTTTAGGAAGATATGAAGTTGGCAATTCACCCAATCCTCTATATATGTTATTGAGCAATCCCCTGCGGTCAATCCCATAGGCAACAGCTTGTCTAAATTCCACTGTATTAAACCAGCGAGACTTGATTGGATTGACCAAAGGTTGACCGTTTCTGCTTCCTTTGTTGAGATTAAAACTAATATACGTAGTTTCCCTAGAAGGACCACCGTTGTAAATGGTAAATTGCCCTCGCTTTTCTTCCCGTTTCAATAATGAAAAATTTTGAGGAGAAACATTAATGTAATCCAATCCTCCAGAGCGGAATTGTATTAAAGAGGTATCGCTATTGTCAACTATTTGCAAAATCATACGCTCGATATAAGGCTGGGTGTGACCTTGAGCGTCTTTTCGCCAGTAATAAGGATTTTTCCGGAAAATAACCCGCTCACCTGGAGTATAAGCTTCTATCGTATAAGGACCATTCGCAATAATTTCTTTGGGTGGAGTATTAGTACCCCAAGTTGATAGAAATTTAGGCTTACCTTCTCGATCTTTTGTGTTGACTGCTTCCCGCAATGCGTGGACTGGTAATATTGGTAGTTTTGCCAGCCGAAGGAATGGGACAAATGGTTGAGGTATAATAAATTCAAATCGCAGTCGATCTATTTTTCGTACAGTGGGAAAAACACGATTGTTACCAACTCTAAATAAGTCTTTTGCATTATTAGGCATGTCTTTACCCAGGAAAACTTCGTTATAAGTAAAAACCACATCATCTGTAGTAATTGGCTGTCCATCTGACCATTTAAGTCCTTTCCTAAGACTAAAAATAATCCGTTTCTTGTCTTTAGATATTTTCCAAGACTCGGCAAGGGCAGGTTCAATTTTCCCTTGGTAATTTTCGCTAATTAGCCCTTCGTGAGTGTAGTCTGAAATGTAGGGTAACTCCTGATTTAGAGCTGGGTTAAAGGTTTTGGGGATTGCAGGACTGCTGATAACGATTTGAGAGGCTGATACTACTTTGGTTTTGATATGAAGTGAGCTAAATTTAATTAGTGCAAATACTGTTATTAAAGCGAGTAAAATACCCCATAGGTGACGACGAATAGCAGTAAAAATACTAATTTTATTCATATAAAAAATATTAGATTGTAACGGTTTAAAGGGTATTAAGCCGCAGATAACATAGAGTTTTTGGAGTTGACTGACTTACGCTGCAAACAATTGCAGGAAATCGCGACAGATAAGTAGATTGGTTGGAAAATACACAAATGTGGGCAGCGAGGGTCACTCTGTGAAACTCAACAATGGCAGGTGTTATGAGAGCTTTACCTTCTGTAACATACCAAAGTTTATTTGCACCTACCTACTTAATTCGTAGTAGCGCCCAAACGCTACTACAAACCCCATACTACAAAACTCCTTTAGAACTCGGAATTCGAGTGGCGCGCCGCGGATCGATTTCTACCGCCATCCGCAGAGCTCGCGCAAATGCCTTAAACGCCGCTTCCACAATGTGATGAGAATTTCCGCCCTGCAACTGTCTAATGTGCAGTGTCATCTGAGTGTGGTTCACAACAGCCGAAAAAAACTCTTTCACTAATTCAGTATCGTAAGTGCCGATCCGCTGGTTGGGAATTTGCAAATTGTAGCTTAAGTGAGGCCGTCCCGAAAAATCTAGCACTACTTCAATTAAAGCTTCATCCAAAGGTGCGATGAAATGTCCGAAGCGAGAAATGCCCGATCGATCCCCGACAGCTTTTGCCAGCGCTTGGCCTAAGGTAATTCCCACATCCTCGTTCGTGTGGTGGTCGTCAATCTCCAAATCCCCGATCGCCTGCACGTCCAAATCTATCAATCCGTGAGAAGCAATCTGGTGCAACATATGGTCTAAAAACGGAATCCCCGTAGACGCCTTGCAAGTTCCCACACCGTCGAGATTGAGGCTGGCAGTGACATCCGTTTCCAGTGTCGTGCGTTTCACCAAGGCGGCCCTAGCTGGTTGAACAGAACTTGCAGGAGGCACAGAAGGGCGATCGATTATCTCCATAATTCGCAATTGGTCATTCATTAGTTATAGATAATTAGTAATTTGAGAACGGGATTTTTTTAGTGTTGAGTCTCAAGCGAGGGGCTGGTTCTGTATGCAACTGACATCAGACACCAATGTCAATCAAGGGATTTTGGGTGGGTGGGGGCGGATTTATTTAACCTGCCTGTCACCGGAGAAAGTTTTTGGTGAACCCGTCCCTACAAGTTCTTGAAAATGGTGCAAGAAGATGCGAGTGGGTGGGGGCGGGTTTATTTAACCTGTCTGTCACAGGAGAAAGTTTTTGGTGAACCCGCCCCTACAAGTTCTTGAAAATGGTGCAAGAAGATGCCAGATCAAACTTACTTGTTAAAGTTAAAGTTTATTGTCTCAACCCGCCCGTCCATAACTCACAATTCTCGACAACTGTTACATTCCCATGATTTCGTAACCGGCATCGACATACAAAACTTGACCCGTAATCCCGCTAGCGAGATTGCTGCACAGAAAAGCCGCAGCATTTCCCACTTCCTGCTGAGTCACCGTCCGCCGCAGCGGGGCCACTTCCTCAACGTGGTGGATCATGTCCAGAATACCGCCAACTGCTGACGAAGCCAGAGTCCGAATCGGGCCAGAAGAAATGGCATTTACCCGAATATTTAACGGGCCCAGTTCAGCAGCCAGATAACGAACATTCATTTCCAAAGCTGCTTTAGCAATTCCCATCACATTATAATTAGGAACTACCCGGACGCCGCCCAAATAAGTCAGCGTCACAATGCTGCCGCCGCTTGCCATCAGGGGTTTAGCAGCGGCACAAAGCCGCACCAGCGAGTAAGCGCTAATATCCAAAGCATTGGAGAAACCTTGGCGCGAAGTGTTGGTGAAGTCTCCCGAAAGTTCGTCCTTGCCAGCAAAAGCCAGACAGTGGATCAGGACATCTAACTTGCCCCACTTGTCGGCGATGGTTTGAAAAGTAGACTCAATTTCGCTCTCGTCTTGGACATTGCAGGGCAAATACAGACTGGGATTGAGCGGTTCCACCAGTTCCGCGACTTTGCGCTCGTGCTTGCCTTTCTCGTCCTTCAAATAAGTTATGCCGAGGTTGGCCCCAGCTTTGTGTAGCTGCTGAGCTATGCCCCAGGCGATCGAGCGATTGTTGGCAATGCCCGTAACAAGAGCATTTTTTCCGGTCAAATCTATCATCTGTATTTCTTCTAGAAGCAACTTGCACCGTTCTCATTGGCTCTATGCGACAACCCCGCCAGTTTAGACACAACTGATTCAGATTTAACTGATTCAGACACAATTGAGACACAATTGAGACACAATTGATATTAATTTTGCTGTGGAGCTACATGGGGGCGGAATTGAAAAAGTTAAGAGAAGGGCTAGATTTAATCATACAGCGTGTCTTTACCTTAACATTAGATGGAAGTAACAGAATCCTTGGATATTGGAGGTTGGGAAGTATATTTACTCAATAAGGTTAATCGGCAAGTTACAAAGTATTGATTAGTACAAAGGATCGAGTCGTGACGCATGATAGACCGCTAGCAGCCGTGTTCCGCCAGATCAGCGGCGGGGCGTTTCCACCCATTGTGGAAACCTTTGAACGGGGCAAGACAATTTTTTTCCCTGGAGACCCGGCTGAGCGCGTCTATGTTCTCATTAGAGGTGCTGTGAAGCTGTCCAGGGTGTACGAAGCAGGGGAAGAAATTACAGTCGCCCTCCTGCGCGAAAATAGCGTATTTGGGGTGCTGTCTCTGATTACGGGACACCGATCGGACAGGTTTTACCACGCGGTAGCCTTTACGCCGGTAGAGTTGATATCGCTGCCGATCGAACAAGTCGAGAAAGCGCTCAAGGAAGACCCGGAATTGTCGATGGTGATGCTGCGGGGACTGTCGTCTCGGATTTTGCAAACCGAGATGATGATCGAAACGCTGGCCCACCGAGATATGGGTTCGAGACTCGTCAGCTTTTTGCTGATTCTGTGCCGGGATTTTGGCGTGCCAGGTACAGAGGGGATTACGATAGATTTGAAGCTGTCCCACCAGGCGATCGCCGAAGCGATCGGCTCGACGCGGGTAACTGTGACTCGTTTGCTCGGGGATCTCAGACAAGAAACCATGATCTCGATCCACAAGAAAAAGATCACAGTCCACAACCCGGTGGCTTTAAGCCAGCAATTCACTTGATGCCGAGAAAGTATGGGATTTTGGATTTTGGATTTTAGATTCAATCCAAAATCCAAAATCCAAAATCTAAAATCGGAATGACTGCTGGATACATCCTGGTATTTGTAATTTTAGTGTTGGGGGGTGTGATCGCCACTGTCAGCGATCGCCTTGGGACGAAAGTCGGCAAGGCAAGGTTGAGCTTGTTCAAACTTCGCCCCCGCGATACTGCTGTTGTTGTGACAGTAATGGCCGGCAGCATCCTGTCAGCACTGACTCTGGGTATTTTGTTTGCGACTAGCAAGCCGCTGCGAACGGGAGTTTTTAGAATAGACGAGATTCAAAAAAGGCTCAACAACGCCCGCAGAGAAATCAACCAGGCCACTCAAGAAAAAAATCGAGTTGAAACTGAATTAGCTCAAGCCAGAGCCGCTCAAGCCCAAGCTAGAGCCAATTTAGAGCAAATTAATCAATCCCTCCAAGCAGCTAATGCCGAGCAAGCTCGGACGCAAACAAAATTAAACTCGCTGCGAGCTCAGCTCAACAGCGTGCAAGCAGCCAAGTCTAAAACTGAACAGCAGTTAAGTCAGGTAGAAGCGGCTAAATCCGAGACAGAAGAACAGCTCAGCAGCGTGCAAGCGGCTAAATCCCGCACCGAAGAACAATTGAAATTGGTTGAAACGATCCGATCGACTACAAAAGCTCAGCTCGATCGCACCGAGAACCAATTGAAAACAGTTTCCGCTCAAAAAACGACTTTGGGAGCGGAAATCGCCCAATTGCAAGAAGAACGCCAACAGTTAATCGAGCAGCGAGAGCAGGTAAAAGCTCAAATTGGCCAGCGAGACAAGGAAATTGCCCAGCGAGACGCAGAAATTGCCAAGCGAGAGCGAGAAATTGCCCAGCGAGATACAGAAATTGTCGATCGCAACGAACTAATTGCCCAGCGAGATAAGGAAATTGCCCAGCGGGTGCAAAATCTTGCCGAGCGCGAGCGAACAATTCTCGAGCGCGACAAAGTAATTGCCGAGAGAGAAGCACTCCTAGAAACCTTGGCACAGCAACAAGCTCAACTCGAACAACAACAAGCTTTATTGCAGCAGCAAGTGCAAGTTTTGGAACGGGACTTTCAGGCAATCCGCGAGGGTACAGTTGCCATCAGGCGCGGTCAAATTTTAGCTGCTGGCGTCGTTCGCATTATCGAGCCCGCTATGGCGAGCCGCGCGATCGATCGACTCTTGCAAGAAGCAAATAAAACCACCGTCGGACTGATGCAGCCGGAGAATAAGAAGGTTAAAGAGCAGGTTATTCAAATTACTAAAGCAGAAATAGATCAACTAATTAGTCAGATTAAAGACGGTCAAGACTACGTGGTGCGAATTGTCGCCGGCGCTAATTACCTGCGGGAAGAAAAGGTAATTAAGGTATTTGCAGAAGCAGAAATCAATCGAGTTGTGTTCCGCGCTGGAGATGTGATTGCAGGGGTTGCTGTCGATCCGGTGATTTTGACCGACGAACAGGTGCGGCAGCAGTTGCTGCAATTGATAGAAGCGTGTCAATTTCGCGCTCGCCTGATCGGCGTTGTCGGCGGTAGAGTACAAGTTGCCGACAGTCAGATTGAAACTTTAGCTGGTTTTATCGATCGGTTGCAGCAGTACCAGAAACCGCTGGACGTTCAGGCGATCGCCGCAGATGTCACTTACATCGCCGGCCCGCTTAAAATAGATTTAGTGGCTCTTGAAAACGGAGCCGTTGTTTTCCGCACCGGACAACAAAAACAAGGCCCAGGAGACTTAAGAATTAAAAAATAAATGTGGTAATTGATAATTGGTAACTGGTAATTGGTAATTGGTAACTGATACCTATTCTGCAAAGTAGTGATACAGATAGATTGTATGCGAGCAGGTGTAGGGACACGGCGAAAGCCTTTGTCCGCCGCGGGGACTAGGACACGGCAAAAGCCTTTGTCCCTAAGGTTCGCTGTGATTTTTAATAATTGGTATAAGATTGAAGATTGTAGCTAGACTTTTTTAAATTGATATGACTATGATTTTAGGTTTCGATCCGGGGAAAGACAAGTGCGGTATCGCCGTCATGAGTACAGATAACAATGTCTTCTACCATCAAGTGATACCCTCCGAGAGTGCAATTTCGACTATTCAATCTGTGTGCGAACAGTTTTCGATTGAATTATTGGTGCTTGGAGATCAAACTACTTCTAAAAGTTGGAAACAAAAACTGACGCAGAGTTTGTCGCCTGCGCTCAAAATTGTTCAAGTTGACGAGAGGTACAGCAGTTTAGAAGCGAGGGAACGCTACTGGCAAATGTACCCTCCGACGGGACTCGACCGCTTGATTCCGAAGGGAATGCGGACGCCGCCGAGACCGGTGGACGATATTGTGGCGATCGTCCTGATTGAGAGGTATTTGAATAAAAGTTAGTCAATTTTATAACCGTTACCGCTGATTCTCTTTAATTATTAAGGAATCAATATATTTTTGCCAGTCTTGAATTTTTCACTTAAATAAAATACACCCTAAATTTAGAGGAGCGATCCTTGAATCACAATTAGCGCTACTTGATAACACCTTCGGTCAAAATAACCTTACCATTCTGCCGGACTTGCAGGCGTTCGGGGTTAATCGAATAGGTAATATTGCCGTTAGTCGCTTCATAAGTTCCGTCGTCACCTGTTGTTACTTGCATGACATTGATTTGGGTGCCATTTATTTTGCTGAGTCCGCGGTAAAAAATATCCCCTTCCTGGGTTTTGCAAATGTATATAGAAAAGTTGGCTGTTGCGAAAGATTGCACCATTTGGGCCCTCGGACATCCCTCTACTTGGGCAATTTGCAGCGGTTGATAATTGCCCAAAGTGTTCGGCGCGAGCGCCCCAACGTTGCCAATCGGTTGATTTAGTGGAGTTGCTTTTGCTGAGGCTGTCAAAAAGCCGTGAAGCGAAGCTATCCAGAAGGGAATCGCACTAATCCCAGCCATAACTAGACCTAATCCTTTAATGCCCTTAACTCTATCTTTACAAAACATCTTGTCACTCCTGGTTTTACCTATATAATTACATCTTAAGGCATATTTGTTTGAGATTAATAATATTTAATGTCAGAGGTGAGGTGCGAAGAGAGTACGGTACATCCTAGGTTTAAGTAAGGTGCGCGTGCAGCCCCCTACACCAGTGAAAATACATAAGTATCTCTATGCGATGAAGGGAAGCAAGCGCTTGCATTTATGACAGTTTTACGCTCTTATGACTTGTAAACGCCGATCGGAGAAACCGGGTTTCTTCATACTGTTATTTTCGTAGCAACCGGGTTTCTCGACCCCCGAGCGCGAACTGAGTCTGTTACACCGTAATTGTTGATTTGCGCTTACCTATTTATTGAACAATAAGAAGGGAAAGGAAAGATACATTTTCTTTCCCCTTCCCCCTTTTTAAAGACATAATTCCTGACTGCGAACCTGATAATTAATTAACGGCTGCCAACTGTTTATTTTTGACTTCCACAGGCGCTGTTAATGCCTCTTCCAAATCCGCACAGCCGAGTCTTTCCTCCAAAATAGCCATCACTTCGCGGCCGAAATCATTGGAATTACGCTGCCAAGCTTCTAAACAAATTTGCCCGAAAAACGAACCCAAAGGCTCGGGATTCCACAGCAACTTGCGCGCTGTCCAAGGCATCAAACTCATCGGATCGTAACCAGGTTGCAGAATCTCCTGTTTAAAGGCGTATTCTTCCAAAATTGTGTGCGGTTGCAACCCGATAAAGAAAATCGCTGGTTCTACTTTATCGGCTCCAAAAATCCGCTCTAATTCTCGGTGATAAGCAATAGTTTGCCTGATGGTTTCAAAGGTTTCGTCAATTACGTTAAACGAGTAATTCACGGAAACCACATCGTTGTAACCTGCTGCTTTTAAATCGCGGCAATTTTCCAAAACTACTCGCAAGTTGTAGCCCATCCGCATTTTCCGAACCAGTTCCTGGGAACCGCTGGTGATGCCGATTTCAAAGTAATTCATCCCCGTTTTTACCATCAAATCGCACAACTCGGGTGTGAGATTGTCCGCACGGATGTAAGCGGCCCAGTGTATGTCATCCATGCCGGCGGCGATGATTTTTTGCAATAATTCAACTGCATCGTCGATGAATTTGCGTGCGGGGATAAATTGAGCGTCGGTAAACCAGAAATTGCGGATACCTCGATCGTACAATTGCCGCATCTCCGCCACCACCTCATCGGCCGGATTGATCCGCACTTGTTTCCCTTCAATCACCGTATAAATGCAGTAACAGCAATTGTGAGGACAGCCGCGCTTGGTTTGGACTCCGACGTAAAAGTCCATATCCTGTAGATAATAGGAAAATTCCGGCCAAATGGTTTCGATGTAGTTATAATCGCAAGCAGTTTTCTCGATGTTGGCTGGCTTTTCGTGAATTAGCTTGGCGCGCGGCACAGTTTCGCCCACCACATAACACCTTTCCTCGGCTAAATCTTCGCCTTTAATCAACTTTTCTAGCAAAGCTTCGCCTTCCCCCACCGAAACCACAGTTCCTGCCGGCAAACTGCGTCCCAACTGCTCGTAAAACACGCTCACAGCACCGCCGCCGACCACTGCACGAGCTTCGGGGCGGTATTTCCGGGCCCGCTTCAATCCGCGCTTAATCAGTCCCAAATTGCGCCAGAGTTCGGTGTAGTAAGACGCGGCCAAACGCAGTCCTCCGAGTGCTCCCCGGAACTTAATTAGCAGATTTTTGGCGTAGTAAAACTCGAAGGCATTTTGCAGCGGGTTGCCGCCCCGGCCGCCCACGGGCGCGTAAATTTGAATGTCCCGCCAAGAGAAAACCAGCAGAGTCGGCTTAAACTCGTCTATGCTGGCATCTAAAGCTTTGGCGAAATCCAGGGGGGGTACCGCACCTAAATCGAAAATGCGCTGTTCGACATCGGGAAACAGCTTGTGTACGTGATCCGAAAGATACACAACTCCGATCGGGAAAATAGGATTGCAAGGGAGGCGAACGTACAGGACTCGGTTTTCTCGGTTTTCCATGATTGCCATATCCTAAAGTGGAACTTTTTCCGCTATGTTAATATTCTTTTAATATAACTTTACAATATGTCTAATTTTCGCAATTTGACATTAAATATTCTTAAATTTTTCTATTTGGCTCAAGGCCGAGCTTGTTGGTGTCGATGGGCGACAGCAGTAGGAAAAAGCTAATTTTTAAGTAAATGCAGCGTATTTTGACTGAAAATCCAAGCTGGGAGTCAAAAACGATATTTTTTCCCGGTTAAACTTAAATTTTGGTACGATCGGTCTCTAATGTACCAGGGAGTTGGTAGTCGGCTTTACAGTAGGTGGGATCGCCTAGTGTTAGCCTAATAAGATAACTAAAACTTTTAGGGAAGGCTCCCTCAGCATTTATGGCTCAAATTCTTGACCCCGTACCCTTAGACAGCGACAGCAAGATTCTGTGCTGCTACGTCAACGCCACCAGTCAAATTCAAATTGCTCGCATCACCAACATTCCTAACTGGTACTTTGAACGAGTGGTTTTTCCCGGACAGCGCTTAGTGTTTGAAGCGATACGGACCTCTGCATTGGAAATTCACACCGGGATGATGGCCAGTGCAATTTTGTCGGATAAAATCCCTTGCGATCGCTTGCAGATTAACGAAGGCCCTTATTCAAACCTCAATCCTAGCAGATCCCTAGGGGAAGTTCAGGGCCATCGAACAGCAACTGCCGGCCGCCCCAAATCCCGAGAAATCTCAGAATCTTTGACTGTATCGGCCCTCACAGCCGTCGATTAATCGGAGTTGTGAGTTTTGAGTTATAAATTGTCAGTTAATTGATAACTCCGCGCTCAAAATTCCTACTTCAGCAAAGCGTTAAAAACTCAACACTTAACAATCAAAGTTTGTGAAATGAATTTTAGATCAAAACTTCCGACTGCAAAGATTGTCCGGTTTTTCATATTTCCCTGAGTTTTGTTGGCGGGTTCGACAACTGTGCAAAAATATCATTAAACAGCTTCTCGAATTTCAGCTATGTCAGCACAACCGATCGCTTCTTCCCCATCTTCTGCCCCAGTATTTGAGCCGGCGGTATTCCGGCTTTCTCCCCTAATTAGAATCACGCTGTTGAGCTTGTACGCAGCCCTGACAATTCCGTTACCGTTTTTGTCGGAAGTAACCAAAGCGCCGGTTCCACCCGCCGCAATCTGGGCGGGAATTGTTGTCGGCGCTTTGGGCCTCTACGGCGTGCTCGGTGAAATGGTAATTGTCAGCGAAGAAGGGATTGAAGTCACATATCCCAACTGGTTTCCGCGTTTGTTTCGCAAGGGTTGGTCGCTACCTTGGACTGAGGTAAAATCTCTCAAACCTCGATCGACCGGTCAAGGAGGTTTAGTTTACTATTTTTTGAGTCATTCGGGAGAAGGTTATTTGCTGCCGATGCGAGTGGCTGGATTTGCTAAATTAGTCGGTTTGGTGGAAGCAAAAACAGGTATTGATACTAGAGATGTCCGCCCTTTGTCGCAGCCTTGGATGTATCTTATTTTACTTTTATGTACGCTGCTTCTGCTGTTGGTAGATGCGTGGACGATTGTAAATGCGATCGGGTTTAAAGGTAATCTTTAAAGTGCGCTTAGCAAGCATCCTACCAATTAAATGTAAGCACACAATTCTATTAGCCTACGCCGCAGCAAGCACGCTACCAATTAAATCTAAGTGCGCAGTAAGGTGCTTGCTGCGCCGTAAAAATTAAATGTCAGTGCTTGGGCGGGTGACAAATATAGCTAGGAATCATGCCGTTCGCCTGGTTGCTGCTCGCTCGACCCCGTTGAACACAATTTTTATGACTAAAAACAGAGAGCGAGTTAGTTGTCGAGAGGAAGTGAGTTTGAGAGAATTTAGATAACATTTTTTTGTATAAGTAAGCGTGTAAATTTGGCGCTGACCTATCTTTTTTTCACACAAGTCGGTCAAATATTAGCCATGTCTGATAGTCCTGGATGCACGATTGGTTAGAAACCGGTTTTTTTTACGAAAACACGAATTGTAGACCGCACGCGGGCGTCAAAAACCAGATTTCTGGGGCCGATGCGTAAGTCATGTCTGAGTTTCCCGCAGGGTTTTCACGCCGCCAGTTATCACTTATTAAAATCTAAAATCTAAAATTTCCACTCCATTAACCGGGTATTAAACCCGGATTTGGTATCATTACCTTGCAAAGGGCGTTGTGGACTCAAAAAAAATCCTAGCTGCTTTTGTTAAAAAACAGCTAGGATTTTTTAATAACAACCTATTTCAGGACTTTAGTCTGCTGTTGCCAAAACTGGATTCTTAGTTTTGCCGATCGCCAAACATTTTTTAACTGCAGCAATCACATCTTCCACATCTGCATCTGTTAATTTTGCCGAAATCGGCAAGCTAATTGTATGCAGTCCGATGTAGCTAGCATTCGGATAGTCTTCCGGCTGCCATCCAAACATTTCTTGATAGATAGGATGTTCCGGCATACTCATGTAATGTACGCCTACACCGATATTTTCAGCATTGATAGCATTGAGAAACTCGTCGCGGCTGATTCCTGTTTTGGCTTCATCTACCAAAATGGTGTACAGGTGATAAGCATGAATTGTATCCGGTTCTGGGTTGGCGGGCAAAGTAATCGGCAAATCCGCAAATGCTTCGTTGTAGCGCTGCCAAATCTGCTCCCGCCGCTGCCAATAAGGGGCAACTCGTTTCATTTGATGAATGCCGATCGCAGCTTGCAGATCCATCATATTGTATTTAAAACCGACTTCCACCACTTGGTAATGCTTGTAACCCGAGTCTCCGAAGCGCTTCCAAGCATCTTTGCTCATACCGTGCAGCGCTAAAATTTTGAGTCTGTCTGCGTCTTCTTTACTGGCCGCTAGAATCATTCCTCCTTCGCCGGTCGTAATGTTTTTGGTAACATAAAAGCTGAAGCATCCAAAGTCGCCAAATGTGCCTGCTTTACGTCCCTTGTACTCTGTTTCTATCGCGTGAGCGCAGTCTTCAATTAACTTCAAGTTGTGACGGCGAGCAATCTCGCAAAGCGCATCCATATCGCAGGGACGACCCGCGAAATGAACCGGCAAAATTGCTTTAGTTTTTGAAGTTATTTTAGCTTCAACTTGAGCGGGGTCAATATTCATTGTCACCGGATCTACATCCGCCAGTACCGGTGTTGCGCCTGCGTGAACGATCGCGTTAACTGTAGCGCAAAAAGTCATCGGAGTAGTAATGACTTCATCCCCCGGTTTTAAAGAAGCAGCGAGGATGCTTAAGTGCAGTGCCGCCGTACAGGAATTGACTGCAATCGCGTACTCGGAACCCTTGTAAGCTTTGAAGTCATTTTCAAAATTCATGACTTTCGGGCCTGTACCCAACCAACCTGTTTTCATGGTTGATACCACTTCTTGAATTTCAGCATCTTCGATTGCCGGAGCACCGAAAACCAAGAAACGGTCTTTTGAACGAATAGGATTGTTGTTCATGTTGCTAGTGTTACCCAGTAAATAGGGTTGATAGAGTGAAAGTGTACTACCCTGACAGGTAGGGTTTTATTTGAATTCGAGGTGCTGATAATTAATGCAGTCTCTCACCTTTTTTTTTCAACTTTTTTTAGTCAATAGTTTTGGCGAATAGGTTGTGTCATGCCGTCTGTTATAGCACAAGATTACTCATGACCGGCCGTTTTTCCGCAACCGCCTGACTCTGACAGCGTTTCTCTATTTTAAAATACATAATCTGCAATGTCCACCCAATCATATTTCAGTTTATGGGGGATACAGAAGCTACGGCCTGCATTTTTGTCTGAAATAGTTTTCTTGGTAAAAATATAAATATTTTATTCAAACTTTTTGTGAACCCTCTAACATTTATCGCGAAGCTTAATTTTACAGCCAAGCTAATATCTGACAAATTTTGCACAAATAAAGTGTGACTTGACTGTAATTTATGCAGGTTAAATAACATTTTGTGCTATGTCGAAGCAATCAACCCCGCCGGACAAAATTCACTACAATCTAGGCAGACGAATCTTGTTCAAAAGATCTTGCAGCCGTTCTGAAACGCCGCCCAATTGTTCTGACAAAGCTACAAGTTTTCCGTAAGCTTCAACTAAGCGATCGCCCTCAACATAAACTTCTGGAGTCGGATAATTCTTCATCGCTTCCAGCATAGTAATCTCGTTATCATTAGTTGCAGACAGCACCAAGGCTTCGCGCAAAGCTTCTCGATTTGCATTCCCAGAAGGAGTGCGAATTACCTGACCCACTTCATCGAGAATTATTTCCCCAACCTTGCTGTTGAGGGTTTGATCCAACAACCTTTGACTGACTTTTACCGGTCTCGTCAGACTGCTGCGAACAGCTTCCGGCTCTTTTTTTGCCTTTCCCAGCAACATTTCTAACGCGGGCGACATTTGCCCAGTTTCTGCAAAAATTTCTAATTCGCTGACGGGTAAAGTCATTCGGATCGCACTGTATTTGAGCACTACCTTTTCGGCAGCAGCCGCAGCATTACTGTAAAATACAATTCCCGCTCCCGCTGCTAAAAATAAAGTCCACCGCCCTTGGAAAAACGATCGATCCATAATTAAACCTCCCAACATCTTTTTCTACTTCGACTTTGACACATCTCATCAGTTACTGCACGGGCTAAGGTCTTCGGGAAATGCCAAATTATTCGATCGCCCCAGCACTTATACCATTTTAGATTTTAGATTTTAGATTTTAGATTTTAGATTTGCAAATGACCGATCGTCGTGGTTTCCAGCATCGGCCTAGAGTTGCATGATTTTTGGGAACAGGTATTACCTATACCGGATGCTAGGCAAAAAACTCTGTTCACGGCGCTGGTACGGGCTTCTCAGTGCTTGCTAAGCGCACCCTACTGATTCTATCTCCGAATCTCCCGATCCTCGCCAAATGCCGAACGCCAGCTCTTCTATCAGTGAAGGCTGGCGCTGGGCTTAAATTGATTTTATATATTTAGGGTCTTTATGAAAGCTGACCCCATTTGAACGAATCACAAGCGGTTTATGATTAGGGCCTTTAAATTTGCTGACCCCAATTGAAGCCACATCATTATCATTACAGGGATCGCTGACAAACCAGGATTTCATAATAATTTCTTTATATTTATAACTTTTCTTTGCCTCATATAGATTTTTGTCTCGATTTGTAAACTTTTGTTACTTCGACTTCGGGGATCTGCCCTCGGCACGCTGTTCCCAGCGAAACAGGAACACCATCAGGGCCACAACTCCGACTTGGAGGGCAAAATTGGGCAAAGCAGAACCTATTTCCCGGCCAGAGGCAATTTTAGCGAGGAAAACCAAGCCGCCGATAAAGCCCGAAGCGCCACAAGCTACGTAAACAAACTGTCGCAGAGGCCGGTAGGGAGTTGACATTTCTGCGGTTAAACGCTCGTATTGTTGGCGGCTGAGGTTGCGGGGGTTTTTTGGAATGTTTGTGCGATCGTCCGAATTGGGGGCTGGCATAGATTTAGAAAATAGGTAAATTAGGATGGGGCTACAAAAACCCAGTTTCTACCAAAAACCCTCTGGCTGAGGTGGCAAATACGGCCGCAAAACCGCGTTTTTGGTACTGTGGGCGCAAGTCGAGTGAATATTAGACTAGAACAAATATCTCACAACTGCCGAAATAAATCACCGCTGAATCCACAGCACAACTGTCTGCAAACAGCCGACAAAAACACCCAAAAGACCTCCTAAATTTACAATTCCCTGCAACTCGCTTTGGACAATTCCCTGAATTGCTAACTCCAACTGTTCAGGAGAAGTACCTTTGACTCGATCGACAATCACCTGGTCGATATTCAAAATCGGGATAGCCTGAGCTACAATATTTTCTAAATCCCGCTCTAAATAGCGCTCTAAAACCAAAGCCAGTTCTTTGCTGACAATTTCCAGGGAAGCGCTCATCACCGCAGAAGTTTGCAAGCGATTGAGAATCAACCGCGAAATATTTTCCCAATCAATAGATTTGCTCAACCCCTCAAGTACCTCTGCACCCCGCTGCTGAACGTAGCTGCGAACGCTGTCGCGCATAGTTTTTCGCAACTGTCTCACAGTCGAAACCGGTAAATTTTGCATCGACAAATTTTGCAGCCATTCCTGAATGCGCCCGCGAATTCCCAAAGAAACAGTTAACTCTGCTAACCGCTGATTTGTCGCTTCTCTCTCATCCAAACAAAAAGTCCGCAGCCGAGTTAAAGTGTTCCGCAAACCAAACAAATTTGCTACTACCCAATAAGTGCCGCTGGTTTTTTCTCGAAACCCTTCATCGATGATCGAAATATTGCGATCCGTCAAAAAGTCAATTAAAGCCTGCCGCAGCACTTCCGGGGGTATTACTACCTGCAACAACCAATCAGCAAGCTGAGCCGCCTGAGATTCCGTTAGCTGAATCTCCAGCAAAACTTGATCGAAAATTTGATTAAGCTGAGCTTCTAAAAAATCTTCCCGGCGCGCCAAAACTTTGAGAATTCGCGGCACAGATTCCCCCAGCAAATCTCGCAGAATGTTAGCGAGAATTTTAGCGGTTTTTTGCTCGGCGTCTGCTTTTACCTGATCCAGCGCCAACTGCAACAGCCAGAGAATTATCGACTGCATCCGCTCAGTTTGCAGGAGGCGGCGCGCCAAGTTTTGCAGTTCCTCCGGCGTCAGCAGCGAACCCATAATTGTGTCGGAAATTCGCTTTGCCAAGCGCTCTTGGTTGCGGGGGATCAAGCCGGGAGTGAAAGGCAACTGCCGCCCTTTGATGTAAATAGGTCGATAGGGGCGGAACAGCATTTTGATAGCTATATCGTTAGTGAAATAGCCAATAATTCCTCCCACTACTGGTGGGGCCAACAACAGCCAAATGTCAGACGGATTCATAAGATTTTAGATTTTAGATTTTAGATTTTAGATTTACTCCACAGATGAATCTGGGGGGTTGAACCTTGGTCTAAAATTTTGATCTGGGGTATTCGATCGACCGAAACTGCAACCACTTTTAATTTTCAATTGCTTTTACTAATACCAATACTCCCATCATAGCTCCGGCAATGGGGTAGTGGGTGGCGGAAGCAAATCCGGCTTGGTTGGCGATCGCGACTTGCTGCTGGCCGGTCGGGAATTTTTCTAAACTAGGATTAATGTAGGCATATTCTTGAGTCATGCCAAATTGCTGAGCAACGGGCACTACGAGAGTGTCTAGATAAAACTGCTGAAAGCTCCGCATTAGGGAATTGCTGGGGCGGTGGAGGTCGAGAATAGCTGCTTTGGCACCGGGTTTGAGAACGCGGTGCAATTCCTGAAGACTGCGGGGGATGTCAGTCACGTTACGCAGGCCGTAACCCATGGTGGCGCAGTCGAAGTAATTGTCGGCAAAAGGCAAGTTTAGGGCGTCAGCTTCTACCCAGGAAATGAGACTGCCAGGGGTAAGAAAAGGTCGATCGCGCCTCGCCGCCACGGCCAATTGTTCGGCGGAAAAATCTACTCCAAATACGCAACCGGTCGGCCCTGCTTGTTTGGCCAGCAACAAAGCTAGATCCCCGCTACCGCAGCACAAGTCTAAACAAGTATTTCCGGGGCCCGCACTGCTCCATTGCACCGCCATTTGCTTCCAAATCCGGTGTTGTCCAAAGCTCAACCAATCGTTCAATTGGTTGTAAACTGGTGCAATTCGATTAAATATAGTTTTAATTTGTTCGGCGTTATTAGTCATTTGTCATTTTTCATGGGTGATTGATAATTGGTAATTGGTCAGCAGGAAAAAATAATTAATCCGTGCATTCAGGTCATGCTGTCGCCAGTCATTAATACTTTTTTATTTATTAACTACCGGTGATATTTTGTCGAGAATCATTGGTTTGCTATCATTTTAGACTCAAGACAGAGAGCCGACTGATGACTAATGACTGATGACTGATGACTGATGACTGATGACTGATGACTGATGACTGATGACTAATGACCTTGAAAACTCGTCAGTACCAAAGCAACTTCTTGAGCGGCGAGATGAACTGTTGTGAGTTCGTCGGGGCGAAGGGAACAAGGTTGCTTCCACTGCATGGAAATCAGGGCGATCGATCGACCTTTGTGAATCACCGGGATTGTCAGGTGAGCTTGAATGCCGGATTTCTGATAGTGCGGCAGGCTCGCTAAGCCTGTGTCGAGCCCAATATTCACAGCACCCTGAATAGTTTGAGAGGTAATTGCTTCTCGAACCAGAGGGTCATCTGCCAGCCAATTTTCCACAGTAGAACCAGTGGTGTGAGTGCCTTGGACTGGTATTAAAACATTTCCTTCCACCAGTTGCAAAATGCAAGAGTCCGCCAAAAAATTATCACTTATAGCAGTAGCAATTGGGTCTAAACTTGCTTCCAAACTCGGATAATCCACAGCCGTTTGCATTATTGTTGCTAACAGTTGTATTTGAGTTTGGGCGCGATCCAATTCCTCAGTACGCTGCTTGAGAATTTCATATGTCTCGGCAGCCTTTTGCACCACCATTTTCAATTCATTCGGGTCCCAAGGCTTGGTGATATACTTGTAAACCTGTCCTGAGTTAATCGCATCTACCAAGTCTTCAATGTCCGTAAAACCAGTCAAGATAATTCTGACCGTATTCGGAAACTGGGGCACTGTTTTGCTCAAAAACTCCGTTCCCTTCATTTCGGGCATCCGCTGATCGGAAATGATGACGGCGACCTCGCCTTCGATGCCGAGGACTTCCAAGGCGCGAATTCCGCTCTCAGCTTTGAGCACGTTAAAATCTCGTCGGAAAGTGCGGTAGAGTAAATCCAGATTGTCTGGTTCGTCGTCTACTACCAGCATTTTGGGCTTTTTCGGTTTGTGTAGGGTCATGAGCTGGCGTTTAATTTGATCGAGCTCTGAAATGGCATTATCCATAACAATACGATAAACTCCCCTTTGTAAATTTAGGCGAGCAACTATTCTGTAACAATAGTCTCATAACTCACTTACTATTAATCTATCGCTCTGCCGCGACACGAGCCTTGCCGGTATCCAATCACACATAACTTAGCGCTAGTTTTTGATTCAATTATGACTGATACACCGCAAGATTCCTCCCCTCCTGCATCTGCACCCTCCACAAATGCTGTGGATGTTGAAAAGTTAATTCGATCGCTCCGCCGAAAAGAAGGCACTTGGGTAGAGTGGGGACAGGCCTGCACAGCACTGCTAAAAGCTGGTTACAACACTCAAAGGATTTTTGAAGAAACTGGTTTTGAACCTATTCAGCAAAATCAAGTGAGTGTCGCAGCCCAAGTTTACACCAGCATGGTAAATGCTGGGGCTTCAGAAGAAGTTCGATCGCACTTCCTCCGCAAAGGTAGCGATATTTTGTACGAGTTTCGGATTCTCTCTCAAGTAGAGCGGGCTGGGGCGGCGGCTTTGATGCTAGCACACAATTTGGATGTTGACGATGCTCGCCAAGTTGCTAAAGCGATCAAGGAGTTTTCGCACTTCGGGAGTCTCCCCCAGGGGTTCACAGACACTCCAGGGGATGCTGTAGCTTACCAGTGCTGGCAATTGGCGAGACAGAAAAGCGATTTGCAAGAGCGATCGCGCCTCATTGCTCGCGGTTTAAAATTAGCTAGCAGCCAAACCGCTAGGGCGCAAATCGAGCAGTTGCTCGTCGATTTTACCGTAGTTCCGAGACGGGAAGCGCCCCGCTTGCCCGTCTACCGACTCGATACCGAAGAACAATTGCCCCGAATTGTCCCGGTTGTGGGCAAATTGCCGCTTTCTACGACAGATTTGCTGGCAGTGCCTTTGCCGGAGGAAATCGAGCCGTTCCGAATGGTAAAATTTTCCGGAGCCGGAGCTTGGGTGGCGATTCCCGGATGGCAGGTAATTTTGAACGCTGAAGATCCGGTGGCGGTTTTGGAAATGAGCGATAGATTGCCGGTACCGCTGCAAGGCAAAGTTGAAGAAGTTTTGATTATTGCCGATCGAGCCCAAAGACAGTGGGATGCTGACAGTTATTTCCTCGCCGATAACGCTGGCAATTTAGAATTGTACTGGTTTGAACAATCCCCAGATATTCCTATTTTGGGGCGAGTTGTGCTGGTGATGCGTCCGAAAAAGATTGTGGATGAAGACTATACCAAAGATGGATGGCAAATTGATGATTAGTCAGTTGGCAGTTGTCAGTTGACGGTTGACGGTTGACGGTTGACGGTTGTCAGTTGTCGTTGGTTTTAAGAACAGGTTCTCCGGTCGTTCCACAATACATAAATTTTATGTGGGTGGGATGACTAATGACTAATGACTAATGACTAATGACTACTGACTGCTGACTACTGATTACTGACTACTGAGGCGGTTTCGGTTCTTGAATTGTCGGAACAGAATGCTGTTTCTTAAATCGATTAAAGCCGTAAACCGCAGCCCCTATTAACAGCAAATAAGGACTGTAAGCCAGCAGCCAAATACCCAAAGCAAACAAACCGAGCGTCAATTCACCCACAGAATGGGTCGCTTTCCCCCAAGTTTCCTGCACCCGCAAACCTAGAGAAGGTTCCGGAGTTTGTTGAGCCGATACTGCTGCTTCTAGAGTTAAGCTAATAGTTGAATAGGCTACTTGATTTCGCAAACTTTTTAACTGAGCGTCAATGCGTTCGATCGACTCCCGAATATTGCTCAACTCTTGAGCAGCTTTAAGCACGTCGCCGACAGAGCCCGATCGCTCCATAATTTTTAACACCATTTCCTCCGATTTGCGGAGGTTCCGCAGCCTAGCCTCGCTGTCAACTAATTGATCGGTAACATCCTCAGCCGTCAGAGAACGGTTCTCTACAGTTCCGAGTTTTGCCAAAGCGTCTAAAGTAGTTTCTAAACGTTCTTGAGGCACGCGAATCTCCACAGACGCCGTTTGGCGGACACTCGAATCCGGCGGCTTTTGATTTTGAAAACCCAAGATATCGCCTTGCTGTTTTTCGACAATATTAGTAACAGATTTAGTGCTGGCGTCAATAGATTTGACAACTACGCTGAGTTGGGCTTTTTTAATCAGTTGGGGACGGGTTGCTGGAGTTTCTGCTGCTTTTTTTGATGAAGCAGGAGCTTTTGGCCTTTGGGCTGCTGGTGCGGGTGGGGGTGGTGGAGCCGATGCGGCAACTTGGTTTTCACGGCTGCTGGATGAACCTGCGCCGGGTGGAGCGCTGCCGGTCGATCCATCTCCTCCGCAGCTAGGCAAAGCAATGGCTGAAGATAAAGTTAAGAATACCGCCACAGCAAAACGAATTGTGCTGTTGTTGGCTGAGTTTGGGTTTGTCTTGGGCGGGGGGGAATTGATTTTGAGGTGAGTTTTCATGTGGGTGACTCCTCTAAAAAAGGCTTGGGTATTGAATTTTATGCTGGTTTCAATTTAAGCTTCAATAGATAGCATTAGTTTAGCCGATACCGAAATGGAAACGGTAGAGGTTGAATACTTTGGGATTTTTAACCGCAGACAAACGCAGATGAACGCAGATGAAAGCCAATAAATATCGGTGCGATGACCGAAAACAATTTAGTCACAAGTCCCCGGATTCATCCGTGGAGCGAGAAAAAAGCTCCTCGCTCCCCATCGCCAGCCCTCGGATTTCTGAGCGGGGTCGCTTTATTCAATTCTTTAATCTAAAATCTAAAATCTAAAATCGATTGACGGTTCGGGTTCTGCGCATACGATCGCAACTAAAGCAACTCGGTTTCTGATACCGTTTGAAAAGGCTCAACGCGACCAATATTTTTCTAATCTAAAATCTAAAATCTAAAATCTAAAATCGAATGACAGATGAATTTGATACTGATTTTATGCGATCGACAACCAATACCGATCGCCCGGATGTAGCCTCAGCGCTTTCAGAATCAGGGTTTGCCGCCGTTTTGCGAGAACAAGCTTGCCTTAAAATTCGCGAAAGCTTGCGTGCCGGGCAGCAGGACATGGCGGATTGGCAAGGCGGCCCCCTTGCTGTTTCGGCGGTTCCCGGGGCCGGGAAGTCTACGGGAATGGCTGCTGCGTCGGCAATTGCGATCGCCCGCAACGGGCTTCACAGCCGCCGCCAGTTAATTGTCGTGACATTTACGCGATCGGCTGCTGCTAATATTAAAGCTAAAATTCGGGAAAGATTGGCCCAATTGTCTTTATCTCAAGGCGGCTTTGCGGTGCACACTTTGCACGGTTTAGCTTTGAATATTGCGATGCGCCATCCCGATTTGTCTGGTTTAAATTTAGAAAATTCAACCTTAGTTACTCCCACTCAAAGTCACCGATTAATTCGCACCTGTGTAGAACTTTGGATTGCGGAAAATCCCCGCCGATACCAAGTTTTGTTGGAAGGACAGCAATTCGACGGAGAGGAAACGGAGAGATTGCGGCGACAATCGGTTTTGCGGACGGAAATTTTGCCGCAGGTAGCTAAAACAGTGATTCACGAGGCAAAATCTTCGGGTTTATTGCCCGAACAGTTGTTAGAAATGAGCGCTCTTGATACTGGGGACGGTTATGAGATTTTAGCGGTAGCTGGGGGTTTATATCAAAAATATCAGGCTTTGTTGAGGAGTCGGGAATTCATCGATTACGACGAGATGATTTTAGCAGCTTTGCGGGTGTTGGACAATCCGAGGGCGAGGGCGATCGAGCAAAAGCAAGTATTTGCCGTTTTCGAGGACGAAGCTCAAGATTCTACACCTTTGCAGACTCGGCTTTTGGAAACATTGGCGATCGATCCAGAACGTCCTACTTTACCTCCCAACTTTATCAGAGTTGGCGACCCAAATCAAGCAATTAATTCTACTTTTACACCCGCAGACCCGATTTATTTTAACCAATTTTGTGATGAGTGCGAAGTAGAGAATAAGTTAGCGACAATGGACGGCGCAGGCCGCAGCACCCAGGTAATTATCGATGCCGCTAACTTTATTTTGCAGTGGGTCAATGGCTCAGAATTAGCGAAAAATGAAAAGCCTTTTCGCGACCAAACTATTAAGCCAGTACCCAGCCATGACCCGCAGCATAATGCCAATCCGAATCCCATTGGTCGAGGCTTAGAATTGCATACTCCCCGCGACATTTACCATACAGTTGAGTTAATTGGCAAGCGGGTAATTGAGTTAGTAGAAGAATTTTTACCGGCAGAGTTTGAATTGGGAAAGAATGGCAACAATATCGAATCAGGCGGTGAAGCTAGCGATGGAGAAAAGAGTGCAAAATTGCCGTTAGACAATCTGAAATCGATGGCTATTTTGGTACGGGAAAACAAACAAGGTAAGTTTATCAAAGAAGTGCTAGAAAATCCTCACAAACATGGATTAAGCTTTGATTTGCACAAATATGGGATTAAAATTGAAGATGTGGGAGAACGGGACAGACATTCTCAAGTACCTTGGGAAATCTTAACACTGCTGCAATTTCTCGATCGCCCGCACTCTCCAGACTACCTAAAAGCAGCATTAAAAATTTTGAGCGATCGGCAACTCATCCCCAAACAAGACTACAATGCTTTTGCTACCAGCCCCGAGCAATTCCTTTACCCAGGCCCGCTAGACCCGCAGCAGTCAGACCCCGTTCGCAAATGCCGCTATTTTTGCTGCGGTTTGCTGCAAGCTAGCTTAGAACTGCCGCCCTACCAAATCATCTCATTTTTAGCCTTAGCGCTGCAATACGACCAAACAGAATTAGCCACCGCCGACAAATTAGCAGAACGGGTAGCAATCCAAACAGCCGGCAACAATTCAATGCGGAATATTTTGGACGTACTTAGCGAAATTGTCAGTTCCGAAAGATTTGAACCTGTGGATGCAGACGACAAAATAGAAGAACGCTATACCAGCAAAGGTCAACTAACAATTATTACCATGCACAAAGCTAAAGGATTAGATTGGGATTGCGTATTTTTGCCGTTTTTACACGAACAAACCATCCCCGGAAATTTGCGCGTTTTGCCCCAAGCCCGATTTTTAGGAGATTTCACTTTAGCAGAGGTAGCGAGAGCGCAAATTCGAGCAAGTTTGCACGAAAAATATCCTTTACCAAATCTAGGCGAAGCATGGGAACAAGCTGGTTATTTGAAAACAGCAGAAGAGTTTCGACTGCTGTATGTGGCGATGACGCGAGCAAAAAGCTTGCTGTGGATGGCTGCGGAGAAGAAAGGGCCTTTTACTTGGAACAAACCGGAGAATTTGCAGGAGCAAAAACCTTGTCCGGTAATGCCTGTTTTAAAGCAGAGATTTCCGGGTAATGCGTTCTCCTAAATTTGAGGATTAGTTACTAATAGAGATATTTTTAACGAACCGCGAAGACGCGAACTCCGCGAAGTTTGAGAAGAAAAGCTTGAGAAAAAAAATACTGATCCGGGTTTATTGAGTCCGAAATCTGGGTATAATACCAACAATCTCTCTCCAAAACTTCTCTTTTATTTCTCTGCGCCCTCTGCGCCCTCTGCGGTAAAAAAAATCTAGTTCGCAAATGAAATAAAATTGCACTAAAAATCGCTATGACCAACTCAGAAATTCGCACAGCTAACGTCACAGTTCCCAACGGAGATTTGCAAATCGCCGCTTACCTAGCCCAACCCGCAGCAGAAGGGCAATTTCCCGCAGTTATTGTGATTCAAGAAATCTTTGGCGTCAACTCGCACATCCGCGAAGTTACTGAAAGAATAGCAAAAGAAGGATATGTGGCGATCGCCCCAGCCATTTATCAACGTCAAGCCCCTGGTTTTGAAACCGGCTACACACCCGAAGACATCAAAATCGGCAGAGAATACAAGGAACAAACCACCGCTTCCGAACTTCTGGGCGACATCCAAGCCGCCGTCGATTACCTCAAAACTCTACCCTCTGTCAAACAGCAAGGTTTTGGCTGCATCGGTTTCTGCTTTGGGGGACACGTCGCCTACCTCGCCGCTACTTTGCCCGAAATCAAGGCTACAGCGTCGTTCTACGGCGCAGGTATTGCCACTCTAACCCCCGGGGGCGGAACCCCCACGATCGCCCGCACAGCAGACATTAAAGGCACTCTCTACGCCTTTTTCGGCACTCAAGACTCCAGCATTCCCTTAGAACAAGTTGACCAAATCGCCGCAGAATTGCAAAAACACCATATTTCTCACCGAATTTTCCGCTACAATGCCGATCACGGCTTCTTCTGCGACCACCGCGGCAGTTACGACGCTACCGCAGCAGCCGATTCGTGGATACAGGTGAAGCAGCTATTTCATCAGCAACTTCAACCAGCTTAGAGAGTGGGAGATGGGGAGAGTGGGAAAATTTTTTCTGCTGACAAGTGACAACTAAATTACTGACAACTGACAACTAAACTGACATGAATTCCAAATCTACAGGTTCTCAAAGCGCAAAACCATCCTTTTCAATGGATGATTTTGCTAAAGCCCTCGAACAGCACAATTACGAGTTCCAGAAGGGACAAGTAGTGCGCGGCAAAGTGTTCGAGTACGACTCAAACGGCGCGTATGTTGATATCGGCGGCAAGTCTTCGGCTTTTTTGCCGATCGAAGAGGCTGCTTTGAGAACGGTAACTGATTTGTCGGAAGTGGTTCCGCTGGATGAGGAACGGGACTTTTTGATTATCCGCGAACAAGATGCAGATGGCCAAGTTACTTTGTCTCTGCGGCAGTTACAAATTCAGCAAGCTTGGGAAGATTTAATTGAATTGCAGGAAACTGGAAAAGTTCTTCAAGTGCGGGTTTCTGGGGCGAATAAGGGCGGCGTGACTGTAGATGTTCAGGGAATGCGCGGTTTTATTCCCCGATCGCACTTAGTGGAACGCGATAACATAGAATCGCTGATCGGTCAATCTTTGAGCGTTAATTTTTTGGAGGTCGATCGCGATCGAGAAAAACTCGTACTTTCCCAGCGGATGGCCACTCAATCGAATGCCTTCAGAGATTTGCAAATCGGTCAGTTGGTGGAAGGAAAAGTCAGCAGCATTAAGCCTTTTGGCGTGTTTGTGGACTTAGAAGGAGTTAGCGGTTTGCTGCACATCAAGCAAGTCAGCCAAAAATATATTGATAACCTTGGAAAGCTTTTTGCACCCGGTCAACCCCTGAAAGCCCTGGTGGTTGACCTCGATCAAGGTAGGGGTCGGATTTCGCTTTCTACTCGGGTACTAGAAAATTATCCAGGGGAAATGGTGGATAAAATGGCGGATGTTATGGATACCGCAGAAGAGCGATCGGAACGTGCTCGAAAGACTCTTTCTTAAGTATTGATATAATTACCACCCCGACTTCTTAAAGAAGTCGGGGATCTAACAGCTCGATCGTTTTACATTTAATTAGGTTAATTTATTTATCTGGCGTTTGATATCAACTTTTTACTTCTTTCTTTGGCTGTATAACTCCATTTTATCGTCCTTTAACCCCATTAGCTACTACTCCCAATACTTTAAAATCGGCTATATTTAGTTGATCTAAAGCTTTGCTTACCATCCCGCGATCGGTTTTTTCGATTTTTACTATCAGCACTGTACCATCAGTTTGAGAAGCTAGTAAATGACCGTCAGCTAAACCTATCAAAGGTGGCGTATCGTAAATTACTAAATCAAATAAGGCTAGGAATTGTTCCATTAAATAGTGCATCTTTCTGGAAGAAAGTAATTTAATGGGATCGGGGGTAATAGTACCAGCAGTGAGGACAAAAAGGTTGTCGTTATCGGGCAATCGCTGGATGGCATCATTTAAGCTTAAATCAGAAGTCAAAGTATTACTTAAACCTTTAATATTTGCTAACCCAAGGTATGTGTGAAGTTGAGGAAAACGCAGATTAGCATCCACTAATAATACTCGTTTACCAACAGCAGAAGAAGTTTTAGCTAAATAAACTGCTACAGTGGACTTACCCTCACCTCTAACAGTCGAAGTGATGGTTATAGAACTTATCGGATGTTCAGCACTCAATAAGTGAATATTTGTGTATAAGTAGTGAAATGCCTCTATCAAAGGAAAATCTTGGTAATTAGACGCTATTATTCGTCTTGAGTTTGGACTGTTAGAAGTTGAACTGACGCTAGTAAATTTAGGTGAAACTCTTTCCCCTCTACGGGATTTAATTTTCATTGCTTTGGCGATCGGAATTACTCCCAAAAGAGGACGTTTAGTTGCTGATTTAATTTCTTCTGGAGTATGGAAAACTGTATTTAAAACTTCTACTAGGAAACCTATAGCAATACCTAGTAAACTGCTAATAACGATCGAGATCGCTAAGTGGCGGCGGGTTGGTTTTTCTTTTACAGGATGGAGAGCACCATTGTCATCTCTGACTAATTCTGGTTTAGCTATAATTTTCCAAGCGCTATCAATTTGACCGGCATCTAGTTGTAAAGTTTTTTGTTTACCTAGGAACAGTTTAAGATTATCTTTAGCTAGTTCTAGTTCTAATTGTATTTCGTCATAGCGACGTTGAGCTTGGGGCATTTCATTTATTTTGTCTTGCAGAGATTTTTGGTTATTAGCTAGCACCTTCTCGCGAGCTTCTAACTGTTGTATTTGTGCTTTCATCTGCAACAGAACAGATGTAGCTTCTCTTTGCATTAAATCCCGCAAACTTTGCTGCTTTTCCCGCAAAGATTGAATGGGAAGACTATTTTCATAAAATTGAGTAGAGCTTAAAGCTAATTGCGACTCTATTTCATTTACTTTTCCCATTAAACCTTCATAAGACTTAGGATTAATATCAACAATCCAACGATTATCACCCTTTGCAGAGCGTTGTTTGTATATTTCATATTGACGCATACTTTCTGCTGATTGTGCTGCCACTTCTATGCGAATATTAGCCAAGTGATTTATCTGATCTGATAGCAGGCGGCTACCTACATCTGGCTGATTAAAGTTATACTTAATTCTTAATGCTTGTAATTCATTTTGTAATTTATCTACTTTCTGCTGGAGTTGTGGTATTTGTTTTTCGATAAAATCAATCCCTTTAGTGCTAATTCTTAAGCGCTCTTGGCGCATATATTCCATATAATATTTTAAAGTTTCTTCTAACACATATTTGATGCGATTAGAGTCGCGATCGCGGTAACTAATCTCTAATAGTTTAGTACCCACTTCTTTGCCATCTTGTACAAAAGTAATCCGCTGGACATCCAAGCTGTTAAGAAGGTTTTTATAATCAAACCGTGGATATTTTGTTTGCACTCTTTTAAACAATGGTAATAACACTTCAGGGCTTTTTAAAACCCGCGTTAAGCTTTGATAGTCCACCGAATAATTTTCTTGGGATGAGGATTTCACTTTGCTCAGTTCTGCGATACCCAAACTATTGTCTTGAGCTTGGACAAAGAGCTTTGCAAGCTGATCGTCAGACGTAATCGGTTCTACTAAAACCGTAAATTTTCCTTGGTATTCAGAAATAGTTTTTTTGGCATTCCATAGAATGAAACTACCACTCAAAGTAGCTATGACGGCAGATACTATGACCATCACCAGAGCACGACGCTTGAGCACAGCTAGTACCCAATTCATATCAAGTACTTGGTCATCATCTTCTGGGCTACTAGCTAAATAATTAGCGGAGGGAACAGACAGATATTGACCGTCAAGGTCATTTTTGAGGGAAGAAAACAGTTTCTTATCCATAAGACAAATGTTATTTCATTCCTAATCAACTAAAAGTTTTAGTAGCTCTATGAGTCTGGTGGGAACGAGAATTCCACCAATAATATCATTAGCTGGTGTGAAAACAGTGTTAATGTTGTCTATCCAAACAGCAGTCCTAGAACGTGCCACTATAATTATGTCATTATCTTGAATAAGTGGGTTGGTTTGAGAATCGATTCCCTGATTCAAATTTATTGGTATTTGGGAGCGGGATATAGTGCCATTAGGATTCAGCCTAATCAGTTCCACAAATCTAGAGTTGGCGCGATTTGGTCTGAAACCCCCCGCACTCATAATTGCTTGATTTAAGGTAGTATTAGGAGGTAATTTCAATGCTCCCGGAGTATTGACTTCTCCGATAATACTCACTTGCACAGTCGCGGAAGCAAAGCTAGAAGTAGCTAGAACAGAAACTTCTCCGGGGTCGATCGCCGTCGCTGTCGGGACAAAGATGATATCCCCTTCTTGTAGTATAGTATCTTGAGAAGTATCTTGTTCTTGCAAATATTGCCAGAGGTTAATAGTTCTAACTTGTTGTTTGCCACTTCTAGTATAACGTTGGAGTTGGATTTGGCGAATATCGGCGATTGATGTGATTCCCCCAGCTAGTTGTAGAGCACGAATAATTGTCGGCTGTCCGTTGGTTCTTTCACCATTTTGGGTATCACCACCAATCGCTACATATCTACCGGGACGCTTTACCTCTCCGAATACTGAGACAGTACGGGGTTGATCTGCTGGTATAGAAAAATTAGATTCACTAAGTTGATTTGTTTCTGCTAAATTAATTGTTTCTTGAGGGGGAACCAAGATTTGATCTCCATCTCGCAACGTGATATCTTGGCTCGTCTGACCAGTTTGTAAATAATCCCACAGGTTATAAGTGATAGTTATCTCTTGGTTGGCATTGAGCCGACGTCGGACAATTACTCGGCGGATATCAGCGCTAGCTCGAATACCCCCAGCTTTTTCTAAAGCTTGAGGCAGCGTGGGAAACTGAACTGACGGTTTAGTTCCACCTCCATTAGCTAGGGGCAATAAGTATGAGCCAGGACGACTTATTTCACCAGACAACCAAATATTGAGCGGGCGGGCAGCTTGTAAGCTGATGGTAACTAAAGGTCTTTTGACGATCCGGCCATAAGCTCTAGTGATAACTTGGGCTGCCTGTTCTAAAGTTAATCCTTGAAGGGAAATACTACCAATAATCGGCATTTGAATAGCTCCCCCAGCGGGAATTTGATACTCCCCACTAAGCTGGGGTACATCGTAGATATCAATTCTAATATTATCTCCACCACCTAGATAATAGTCAGTATTAGTGCTAATTGTGGGGGCTGGGGACTGAGCGAGGCTGGTTTGAGGGTAGGAGAGAGTGAGTACCAGCATTAGCAGTTGCACTTGCAAGGCAGGAAGGGTAAGCCATTTCATAGGTAGTAAAACAAATTTGATGATAAAGGTAAAGCGATGAAAGATATTTTAAGGGTTCCGATGTTTACGTTGATGCTTTTTTGTTTGGTGGCGATCGCCTTTGTAACTATTTATATTTTAGTCGCCCGCCATCACAAATTTGCTGCCCGATTAGAAAAAATTTTTGTGGGCATACTTTTTTTTACTATCACGAGTAGCTCTGGAGTTACGCCCATGATTTTTCAAAAACTCCATCCTAACATTTTCTCTAACTTAAAAACTACAGCGCCAACTATTATCAGTCAACTTGCCATTTATTCCGGCATGATTATAATTTTAGTTCCCCGCTTGAGTAAAACCACAAAAAATCTAGTTAATGTAGCTATCAAATGGATTTTAGGAGACGGTTTTTTCTGTTTATTTTTGTTGATGATGACTATATCTGGGTTGTGGTCACAAACTCCTGAACTTAGTTATCGGGGTATTTTGACTATGTGGGCAATAACACTGGTTTCTATGTATGTAGGCAAACAATATAGTTGGTTGGAAATTTATGGATTATTGAGATGGCTAAGTTGTTTATTAGCCTTATGGGGAGTCGTGCAAACAAATCCATCGTCGGACGGCTGTTGGACGGGAATTTTAAGCCATAAAAATCCTTTTTCTTTTCAAATGGCTAACACTGCTTCTTTATGGATTTTATATGCTGCTAAAGAAAAAAAGTACCGATACTTATCATTGTTTATAACTCTAATAGCTTTAGTAGGATTGCAAAAAGGTTGTAGTGGTGCTAGTAGAATTCTGACAGTGATATTAATCACTTTTTGGGTTTATTTGTCCGTCTTAAAAAGATTACCTGTAAAATGGGCTTTTCTCTGCTTTCTGTTGTTTTTGGTGGGCAGTATATGTATTGCTATTGTGGTATTAAATAATTTAGAGGCTATTGTTGTGGATGGTTTGAAAAAAGATATGACTTTAACGGGTCGCACAAACTTTTGGCCTTTAATTATTGATAGAATTAATCACAACAGTCCCATATTTGGTTATGGAATGGCAGGATTTTGGCAATCTTGGCGGGGCTTAGAAGACCCAGCTTACGGAATTATAGATGTTAAATCTGGTTTTGTGCCACCCCACTCCCACAATGGTTTTATTGATATACTTTGCGAACTGGGTTGGGGCGGATTGTTGTTGTTTATTTTTTCATTTTTTAATAATATATTTAGAGGTATAAAGTACCTGATAAAAGAAAATTTTCCAGAGTCAGCTTTGGCTTTGTATCTATTAACATTTATACTAATGACTAATATGACAGAAGGGGGATTATTGGCGATTGGTACTTATTGGTGTTACTATGTAGTTTTATCGGTAAAATTGAGCTTAGATACGACAGCTAAGGATCATCAACACTGATGATGCCAGAATTTTGTCAGGCTGATTAATCGGGAGACGGGAGAGTTGAGTGCGATCGCACTGTTTACCCTGAAATGCAATGACAACTCAGCAGACACGCCTAAAAAAACAGAACATCCAGAACCCAGCATTCTTTAAGAAGTCTGGGTTCTAATAGCCATCGCGCTTGACGTTGAATTGGGTTAATTTATCAGAACTTACGCAACCATCCTATGAATAGGGGCAACCACGGGGGATTTCCCGTAGAACACGCTACGTAGAAGGCTGTGGATAAGTCCTGTTTACTTAACATGACTCGAAATTGTTTCAGTTTCCACTGTTGCTTCCACTGGCCAAGAATTTTCCATCTCTACTGTTTGTTGCGGCTGATAAACTGCCAAGTCAAACCAAAAAGTTGTACCCACATTAACTTCGCTAACTAAATTAATTTTAGTGTGGTGCTTGTCAATAATGTTTCTGACAATAGAAAGACCTAATCCCGTTCCTTCGAGAGTGTGAACTCGGTTTTCTACCCGGAAAAAGCGATCGAAAATTGCTTGTTGGTCTTCGGGGTCTATGCCAATCCCAGTATCAGAAATTTCGATCCGCACAACCGGAAAATGTTTGGCATCCGGTGACAAGTTGTGGTTCCCGGCTGCGCCGTCTTTGTGAGTCTGCGCCTCCGACTCTAGCAAATACGCTCGAATGGCTACCTTGCCGCCGGACTGCGTAAATTTTAAGGCATTTCCTACTAAATTGGCAAATACTTGCAGCAGCAAATCGTAATGACCTAAAGCAGGCGGCAAATACGGGTCAACTTCTTGCTCTAATTCAATACCTTTATCCTTAGCATTCAACTGATAAGTCCGCAGGGTTTGTTCCACAGCTTGCAGGAGGTCAACAGCTTCCAACTGATAAACTCGGCAGGATTCCAGTCGGGACAAGTCTAACACGTCGTTAACTAAACGAGTTAGTCGATCGGTTTCTCGATTGGCAATTTCCAGAAATTCCCTGCGCTCGCTTTCTTGAAGGTCTTCTCCGTACTCATAGAGAGTTTCTATAAAAGATTTGATATTAAACAAAGGTGTTCTCAGTTCGTGAGAAACATTGCTGATAAAATTGCTTTTAGCCTCGTTGAGTTCTACTTCGCGAGTGATGTCCTGCACAGTCATCGCAATGCCTTTGAGACTCTCGCGGTATTGCCCGGAATCTTGATTTTTCGAGGAGGTTTGCTCGTAAAAAGTACACTCTACAGCTTCCGGTCGTTCGGACTCGTTACAGTTATTTTCCTCGTCGCGAATGCAGCTCCTGCACAGCGGTTCCGCTCCGGGCGCTTTGTGCAGAATGACAGTAGTTAAAACAATCCGAATTGTACGGTTGACTGGTTCGCCCATTGAGATGCGAAATTCGCCGCCTTCGCGATCGCCTGCGGCTATTTGGTGCAGGGGTCTGGCCAAGTCCTGCTGCACTTGGGAAGGCAAAATGTTCAGAACATTGACTCCGATCGCATTTTTACCTTCCCATCCAAAAATCCGCCTGCCCGTCGGATTGACTAAAATTACCTGCAAATTCGCATCCAACAACAGCGCCCCGTCAGCAATAGTTGAAACCAAAGTTTCTAACTTCGCTTTTTCCGCTGTCAGCTCTTCAATATTTTGTTCTTCATAACTTTCTAGTTTCTCGGCCATCTCGTTAAAACTGCCAATCAACTCGCCCAATTCTCCCCCCAAAGGCAAGTTAACTCGCTGCTTAAAATTCCCGCTCGCGATGTTTTTGACCCCGAAGACTAATTGTTTAATGGGCTGAGTAATTGTCAGGGCATTAAATACAGCGCCCAAAATTACCATCACCCAAATGGTTACAAATACTGCTAAAGTGACATCCCTAGTCAGATTTGAAGAGATAACTGCGGCGGGATTTGGGTTAATGCCGATCGCCAAAACTCCCAAATATTTGTCTTCGTGAATTAGCGGCACAAATACGTCAGTAACTTCTCCGTCTGGCGTCAAGTGCTGCCGCACTAAAGGCAAAGAAGTTAAATTCCTCGCCTCAATGTCGGCGAGAAAATTATCGGGAAGTTTGATCTGGCGGCGCAGCGTCAGAGAAGTTTGTACCTCAGATTCCGAAAAGGGTATCCCCAGGAAAATATCGCCCGCTTCGTCAGCGTAAAGCATGTAGCGGACGCTGGAAGTGCTGCTGTAAAATTGGCGGGAAAAGCGGGCGACTTCGGAGCGATCGTTTTTGGCAATCAGCGGTGCCACATTTGCCGATAACAGCAAACCCAGGTCACGGCCGTAGCGAGTATCGTTCAGTCGGGCGTCTTGCTGAATAGTATTCACCGCCCAGAATGTCAGGCTGCTCATAATTAACGACACTACGAGGGTAGCACCGGCCATCAGGCGGGTCTGGAGGGTAAAATCCGACCACCAGCGGGCAATAATTTCTCCGATTTTGTTTAGTATGGCCAGCATTTCACCAGTTCACCAGTTCAATATTAAAAGCAAGATCAATTCCGTTGGCTCTCCCGATCGAATTTTCTGCTGCGACTTGTCCGCTACCGCCACCGCAGAGATACCAAACTTCATTGTTACATTTCTACATTGAGATTGCTTGGCTTTCGGACAGCCGCCGATGTCGCAACTCCTAATTTTGAGCGCCCAAAGCTCGGCGACCGATGTCCCTACGGCAGTAAACCCCTTCAAATTCGATCGAATCAACTGCTGCATAAGCTTTGGAAATAGCTTGTTCCAAAGTTTCTCCCGTTGCTGTCACGCCCAAAACGCGGCCGCCGTCGCTCACCAACTGCTGCTGCTTCAACTGGGTGCCGGCGTGAAACACTTCTGCTCCTTTGGCTTCAGCTTCCTCGATACCTGTAATAACTTTGCCTTTTTGATAACTTCCAGGATAGCCCCCAGAAGCCAAAACTACGCAAACAGAGGCCCCCGATTTCCAGCGAATGTTGGAATATTCACCGAGACGCTGCTGACAGCACGCCAGCACCAAATCTTCCAAAGGAGTTTCCAGCAGCGACAAAACGGCTTGAGTTTCGGGGTCTCCGAAACGGCAGTTGAATTCTAAGACTGTGGGTTCTCCTTCGGGCGTAATCATTAAACCTGCGTAGAGTACACCCCGGTAGTCGATGTTGCGTTTTTGCAGTGCTGCGAGGGTGGGTTCGAGAATTTCTGCTTGAATCCTTTCCATGAGTTCCGGAGTGACAATGGGCGCTGGGGCGTAGGCTCCCATACCGCCGGTGTTGGCTCCCTTGTCGCCTTCGCCGATAGCTTTGTGGTCTTGGGCCGGCAGCAACGGTTCCACTGTGATGCCGTCGGTGAGGGCGAGAATCGAGACTTCTTGACCTGTTAAGAATTCTTCGACTACGACTCTGATGTTGTCGGTGCCGAATTCGCCTCGGAAAATGGTGTTGATGGCGCTGTGAGCCATTTTGACGGTGGTGGCAACGGTGACTCCTTTGCCTGATGCGAGTCCGTCTGCTTTGATGACTATGGGGGTTCCTTGTTCCAGAACGTATGCTTTGGCTGCTTCTGCGTCTGTAAATACGGCAGCTTTGGGTGTTGGGATGCCTGCTTCGAGCATCAATTCTTTGGCCCAGGATTTGCTGGATTCAATTTGGGCGCCGGCTTTGGTGGGCCCGAAAATCATGACTTTTTTCTGTTGGAAATAGTCGGCGATGCCTAGCGATAGGGGCAATTCGGGGCCGACGATAACTAATCCGATGTTGTTGACCATCACAAAGCGTTCGATGCCTTGGAAGTCGTTGATGTTGAGCGACAGATTTTGACAGCCTTTGGTGGTAGCTGTGCCGCCGTTGCCCGGTACGCAGAATACTTGTTTAATCCGCGTAGATTCTAGCAGTTTTTTTGCGATCGCGTGTTCGCGACCTCCGTTCCCTACAACCAAAACTTTCACAGTATCCTCACCTATAACTTTTGTTCCCTGAATATCTGATTTTCAGTGTTTGTACCTGTCTATCTGCTTTTTGCAGTGCTGTCAATTATGCCATGCTTGGCGCTAGGGAATTGCTAGATGTGGCACTTTTCTGGAGGAGTCGGACTCTACCGCTGTTTCCCAACGGCTGGGCTCGTGCAATAATTAAAGACTTTCACCGCCCAATTTTTCTGGGTTCTGCCTCGATTTAATGATGCAATTAAAACTATTTTTTGGCTTTTAATTGTTCAATTACTGTAGTTCATCCGGGGACAAATAGCGATAAAATAGGCAGGTTGACACCAGGAATTTTACTCACATGAAATCAAATCAAGCCGCTGCGAGTTCGTCTGCCAAATTTAAGCGGCTGGGCGTTGTCGGCGGCGGCCAGTTAGCTTCGATGATGGGGGATGCTGCTAGGGCGCTGGGTATTGAATTGGTAGTGCAAACTCCTAATGCTACCGATCCAGCAGTTTCTGTGGCTGCTGGTGCTATTTTGGCTGCTGTTGATGATGTTTTGGCTACGGCTCAATTGGCGGATGACTGCGATGTTATTACTTTTGAAAATGAGTTTGTGGATTTGGATGGTTTGCGGTCGCTAGAACAGCAAGGGGTGTTATTTCAGCCGAGTTTGTCTTCGCTTTCTCCTTTGTTGGATAAGTACGTGCAGCGCTGTTATTTACAAGCTTTGGGTTTGCCAACTCCGAGGTTTTGGGAATGGGATTGCAGCGCGGATTTGCCTCGCGAATTGTTGAAGGCGGTGGCGATCGACTTTCCGGCAATTTCTGTTTCTGACACCGTGCAGAGTGAAGGAGACTCGGATGCTGGATCGATCGACTTTCCCTTTGTTGTCAAAGTTCGCCGCCACGGTTATGACGGCCAAGGTACTTTTATTGTTAAGGATCGGGGGAGTTTTGAGTCAATTCGTGCTAAGCTAAAGGGTCAGTCTTTGCTAGTGGAAGAGTTTGTGCCGTTCGATCGCGAGTTGGCAGTGATTGCGGCTCGATCGGCAACTGGCGAAATGGCGATTTATCCGATCGTCGAAACTCAGCAGCAAAATCAGGTTTGTCACCTAGTGATTGCGCCTGCTGATATTAGTTTAGATGTGAAAACTGAAGCTTGTGCGATCGCCCGCACTCTCCTCAACAGCTTAGAAGCTGTCGGCGTATTCGGCATTGAATTATTTTTAACCGCTGATAATAAGCTGTTAGTCAATGAAATTGCACCCCGCACCCACAACTCGGGACATTTTACCATCGATGCTTGCGAAACTTCACAATTTGAACAGCATTTGCGTGCAGTTTGTCAACTGCCTTTAGGAAATTCTGATTTGAAATGTGCAGGCGCTGTCATGGTAAATTTGCTCGGCTACGAGTCGGCGCAGTCAGATTATTTAACAAAACGAAAACAACTGGCACAAATTAGCGGTGGTTTTGTACATTGGTATGGTAAGAAAGTATCGCGTCCGGGCCGCAAACTCGGTCACGTTACAGTTGTGCTCGACGGGGAATCGGTAGCTCAGGGGCGATCGCAAGCACTGGCGATCGCTCAAACCGTTGAATCTATCTGGTATGCAAGTTAAATTGCTCGAAGCTTGCCAAAATCTGGTTAGTTGGTATATATTAAATAAAGGTTCTACTGCGACGTTGGTGACTGCCAATAATGTTTTTTTGATCTATAACTCTTAACTCTCGGGAATCAAGATGTTTGGACAGCAGTAAACTGGGCTTGTACCCAGAAACTTTAAGTCCGAGCCAACGGTACCCACCTGGTAAAATACCAGGTCAAAAGCTGAGGTAAGACGGCGTTGCGGGGAGCCATCATAATATTAATTGAGATAGGCGCTGTGAAATATGGCTAGCCTATTTTTTTTGATATAAACGCCTTTACTCATGCTACATCTTCAGGTTTTGCCTAAACTCCTCTAGGGTTGGCGTTGGTTTGATTCGATGAATCATACTATGGCAATTTGAGCATAGGACTGTAAAATCATTAAGCGGATCTAGTTTAATTTTTGCCCCACTTAAGTTGAAAATTGAAACATTATGATGAGCTTCTATGTATCCTCTGCCTATTTCTCCGTATCGAGACTCAAAATTAAAATCGCAAGCTTTACATATAAATCCTTGCAACTCCTTAACTTTTCTAGATAACGTCTGATTTCGTTCTGTTACTCGATGAAGTCTATACTTTAGTCGGGTCTTCAAACCATTCTCTTTCTGCTTGATTGTTCTCAGCGTCGTTGTTCAAAGAAACCTCCTTGAACCAATCAGAATCAACCTCCTCCTTCAAAGAAACCTCCTCAAACAGGGAGAAGTAAATTTCAAGCATTTTCCTAACATCGCCTACCAACTCCTCGTCGTCAGGAAGTGATTCCTTTGAATAAAACTTCGATGCTATGTTTCCTGCTTCATACGCAAGTCCAAGCCTTCTAGAAGTAGTTGTCTTTGGAATCGAATCAAGCTTAAGATCGAGAGGATCTGAAAATTCCCCGATCTTGTCAGAACCAAGCCGATCTTTAAATAGTTGTGATTGAACCCTTAAAATTTCTCTCGACTTTCCAAGTCCGAACCGATCTCTTTTATCTGCTATGCCTTGATTGAGAGAAAGATAAACGCCAGAGAAGTCAGCGCGAAATAAATAAACACAGTAAAACCCCGACTTTAAATTATCAGTTACAAGTTTGTTAAATATGGCTATCCAAGGAATTTTAGCCCAAGATACATTACCTGCTGAAGCTTTTACCCTATAGATTTCTGGTAGTTTCAACGAAGCACTTATTGATTTCGGCACTACATTTCTGACATAACTAGCAATTGACATCCACCCCGGCGTAAACGCACGGGAATTCCTAAGACTCACGACTTAGGTTTCTGCTTCCGTCCCCTAGGGGATTTCGCACCAGCCTTAACAGATTTACTCTGTTCGGGTCTTACAGTCGCTCCACAGACTGCCACGGCAAGCCCTGCCGCCAAAATGTTTTTTGCTGCGTTGATGTCTCGGTCATGGTGTGTCCCGCAATTAGGACAATCCCATTCCCGGATATTCAACGGCATCTTGTCAACGATGTGTCCGCAATTACCACACCGTTTTGAACTCGGAAACCATCGGTCAATCTTAATTAAAGTACGACCGTACCAATCGCACTTGTAGTCAAGTTGTCTGACTAATTCCCCCCAACTTGCATCACTTATAGCTAGAGCAAGTTTCGGGTTTTTACCCATATTCTTTACAGCTAAGTCTTCTACGGCGATGGTTTGGTTTTCACGCACCAACCGCGTTGTTAACTTGTGAAGATTATCTTTCCTTGCATCAGTGATTTCTTGATGCACTTTCGCTACTTTAAGCCGTGCTTTGTGACGGTTGTTTGACCCTTTTTGCTTGCGACTTAAAGATTTTTGCGCTCTTCTAAGCTTGCGATATTTTGCCTTGAATCCTTTGGGATTGGCAATCTTTTCGCCAGTGCTTAGAGTGAGCAGGCTTGTAATGCCCAAGTCGATACCGACTTGATTATCTGTTCTAGGTAATGTTTCAATCTCAACATCTACCAGCAGAGAAACTGACCACCTACCTGATGGTGCAAGCTTTATTGTAATGGTTGATGGTGTTGCTCCATCAGGTAGTGTCCGGCTCCAGCGAATTGGTAACGCTTGTGTGCTTTTTGCTAGGTAGACTTTTCCATCTCTGAACTTAAATGCTGACTTGGTAAATTCTGCACTACCACCGTTGCGTTTCTTTTTGAAGTTAGGATATTTTGCCCGCCCATCAAAAAAGTTGGTATAAGCCGTTTGTAAATGTCTCAAGCATTGCTGCAATGGCACGCAGCTAACTTTGTTCAGAAAATCTAGTTCTTCGGTTGTCTTCCATTCGGTTAACATTGAAGAAGTCTCAGCATAGCCTACCCGTTTCTGTTCTGCGTACCAAGCTTCCGTTCTTGCGGCTAAAGCACGGTTGTAGACCAAACGAACACAACCTAAAGTACGTCGCAACAAACTTTCTTGTTCGGGTGTTGGGTAGAATCGATAGCTGAAGGCTTTTAGTGTCATGCTTACCTTAAGTACGCTGTTTCACAGACTAGCACGTCTTGTGTGAAATGGTATGTCTTAACAAAAATTCATGTAAAGCCGTCCTAAAAGGACGGGGTTTCAAACCCATTTTTTTGATGACTATCCTGTGCCCCCGGTGGAACCGTTGCTGGGGATGTTGGTTTGGATGGTTCGCGACGGTTAGGGCGATCGGCTTTAAGTTAAATTTTAAATTAATTGTCGATCGCTCCTTGCCATTCACGCTTCGTTCTGCTATTTTCTAAAAAAGACCGATAAGTCGGTTAGCGCTATAAAAATGTCAAAAGCTCAAGAAACCAGAGAAAAAATTCTCAGGGAAGCCGCAGCACTGTTCAACCAGTACGGCTACTCAGGTTCTTCTATGTCTGACATTATGCGCGTTACAGGCTTGCAAAAAGGAGGAATTTACAACCATTTTAAGAGCAAAGATGAGTTAGCGTTGCAGGCTTTTGATTTTGCTGCTGAATGTATGCGAAAACAATACCTCACAGCTTTGAAGGGAAAACACAATTCGGTCGATCGGCTAAAAGCTGTTATATCTTTATTTAGCAGTTTTGCCGAAAATCCTCCAATTCCAGGTGGCTGTCCCCTGTTAAATACAGCAGTTGAAAGCGATGACGCTCATCCAGCTTTGCGTCAGCGGGTGCAAATAGCAATGGACGGTTGGCGCGCTTTGATTTGCAAAATTATTAACAAAGGAATTGCTAAAGGCGAGGTGCGAGAAAATGTCGAAGCTGATGCAGTCGCAACTATTGTGATTTCAACGCTGGAAGGGGCAGTGATGATGAGCAAACTTTACGGGGATGCAATTCATGTCAAAAGAGCCGTTCAGCATTTGCACGGATATCTCGACAGTCAACTTTAGAACCGGATAATTTTTTTTGATATAAAACAGACCGTTCGGTCTCAAAAATGCGATCGGGTGATTAATTAGAAGTAGAGGAACAGAAATGAACATTGAAAAAAACCCGCGTCAAACTTGGCTGCTAATTGGGTTAAGCATGAATGTAGTTGCTACAATCCTTCACTACACCGACAACTTCATCTTTTTTGCCGACTACCCTGCACCTGTATGGATGCACCCCCATCAAGTCTGGATAGCTTGGCTGATATTAGCGCCATTTGCTGCAGTTGGTTACATTCAATATGCAAAAGGAAATTTCTGGGTTGCATATTTGTGCCTGTGCGTGTGGGCAGTAACTAGCATCGGGGGAATTGCGCATTACTTTTTTGGTTCTTTGTCAGCCTTTTCATTAAAAATGCACATTTTTATTTGGTTTGAAGAATTGACGGGATGGATGCTGCTAGGTTTTATATTCTGGTCGTGCTTAATTCTTAAAGAATGGCGCAAGGAAAAGCTTTTTAATTAGGATTGAACCTCGCACATCTAATGGTGGGCAATGCCAACCTACGAAAATCGCAGTTTTTCAATCATCTAATTGTGGGCAATGCCAACCTACGAAAATCGCAGTTTTTCAATCATTAAAAATAAACTGGTTCTCCCTCAAATGCAAGCATCCAATGAACAGAAAAGGCTTTTGGAAATAGAATTAAGCTTTCCCGTACAAACTTACGATATCGACTTTGCGGGAATAGTCAGCAATATTGTTTACATCCGCTGGTTGGAAGACTTGCGGCTCGCACTTGCTGCTCCTTATTTTCCCGTACAAAAAATGCTGGAAAACGGTGTGGCTCCGCTACTGGTGAAAACAGCAATTGAATACAAGCAGCCGATTAATATTTTCGATAAACCAACTGGTAAAATTTGGATGAGTAAAATGAAATCGCTTAAGTGGATGATGGATGCTGAAATAATTGTAGCTGGTAAAGTCGCTGCGATCGCCCAACAATCTGGTTGTTTTATTGCACTATCAACTGGCAGACCAGTGCCGATTCCCGCTGAGCTTTCTCAAGCATATCTTGCACAGCAATAAATCGATAAATTTTCACCCAAAATACGGTTTGTAGTAAGGACTGAATTCCTTAAACTTTACGCCGCTTGTCCGAAATAACGCCAAGGCAAAAAAACTGCAAACATTTACAAATCTCAATTACTTTATGAATCATTCAACAATTGCCAATGCCGAAGTTGTCCGCTTCATCACCATTCCTATCAGCCACTACAGCGAAAAAGTGCGGTGGGCCCTTGACTTGCTAAAAATTCCCTACATCGAAGAAAGACACGTACCAGTTTTTCACCGCTTGGCTACCCGCAAATACGGAGGCAGCAGCGTTCCCGTTTTAGTTACCCAATCTGGCAACTTTACCGATTCAACAGACATCTTGCATTACCTCGATACGCTAAGTCCAGAAAGTCAGCGTTTGTATCCGAAAGAGCCAGAATTGCGCCGAGAAGTCGAAGAACTTGAAGAGTTATTTGATGCTAGACTGGGAGCGGATACTCGAAATTGGGGATATTTTTATCGCTCGGGCGATCGCAAAACAATGCGAAAAGCTTGGTGCAACGGTACGCCTCAATTTGAGCGAGTTGGGTTTGAAATAGCCTTTCCGTTGATTAGCGCCAAAGTGCGGCAAGTCTACAACATAACAGCAGATTCCGCCGCCATTTCGCTGCAAGGAATCAAAGAAATTTTCGAGATTATCGATCGAAGATTAGCGGGCGGCAAAACGTATTTAGTCGGCGATACAATATCGGCAGCAGACATAACTTTTGCAGCGCTGGCCGCTCCGATTTTACTGCCACCGGAACATCCGGTTTTGGTAGCGAAAATTGAAGAATTGCCGAGCGACATGGCAACAGTAATTAAAGAATTGCAGTCAACTGTCGCCGGAGTTTACGCCCTCCGCTTGTATCGAGAGCAGCGCCGAGTTCAGTAATAAACAGTCTCATGGAATGAAAAGTCTCCTTGAACCTTTGTAGTCATCAATATCAAAGATAATCTCAATCAGCCGATCGACACAACGATTGCGATAATCAGGATCGAGTCCTCGATATCGAATTTGGTTAACGCTCCCGTATCTTAAACGGTTTTCTTCTTAAACTACTCACAGACAGCGCCAATTCGATGTTAGGCTGTGTCGCCGTCTGTAACTTGTGACATAGACTCAATTAATGCCCTTAGCACCTTATTGATCGACTCTGGTGTTGTAAAAACTTGAGCTACATCTTCATCTAAAAGCCCAACTTTTAGCAGTTGCTTTCCACTTTGAGCAGCAAAGCGGTTGGGCTTTGACTTTTTATAATCAAAGTGGTACTCAGCTAGAAGTTCGTTATCTGAATTGTGTGACTCCTCAAAAGGCGTTTTGCTCATAATCTTCACGCTCCCTTGGAGTGGCTAAACGGGCACTGATAATGCGAATAGTATTAGAACGTTCGGTGAAAGAAATCAACAGCAAGCAATTGTTTCTGGAGTGCCCAATAATCTCTCGCTTCTCACCCACTTAGTGAGCTTCATCATCAAAAATAACTGCCAGCACATTCTCAAAGACTGTCTTGGCTTCTTCAAAGCTGACACCGTACTTATGCACGGTTAGCTGCTGCTTTTGACAATCATTTTTTTAATCCGGGGCCCCGGATTCATCCGTGGAGCGATAAAAAAGCTCCGAATCCTGTTCACTTGCCCCCGGATTTATCAGTGGGGTCAATTGTTCAATCTAAAATCTAAAATCTTAAATCTAAAATCGATTGACTCATCCCACTCAAACTCCATGCCCAGATCGTAACCATCGCTCATCAACACGGTCAAGATTAGCCGATCGCGCATCATGTATATTGCCCCAAATACAGCACTGCCCCCAAGCCACAAATCTCCCTTGCAGAAAGTACCACAAACGTGATACGGTATAAGCTTGTGTCCAAATAACACCAGTTCATGCCAAAACTCAAAACTCGCAAAGCAGCCGCAAAGCGCTTTAGAGCGACCGGCAGCGGTAAGATTGTGCGCCGCAAAGCTTACAAAAGCCACTTGCTACAGCACAAAAGTTCAGCTCGCAAAAGCCGTCTCTCTAAGCTGGTCGTCATCGACGAGACCAACGATGCTAACGTGCGGTTAATGCTTCCATACTTGTAAAGTTTAACGGAAATTAAAGATGACACGGGTAAAACGCGGTAATGTCGCCAGAGCGCGCCGCAAAAAAATTCTCAAATTAGCCAAGGGTTTCCGAGGCGCACAGTCGAAACAGTTCCGCACAGCTAACCAACGGGTGATGCAGGCCCTGCGTAACGGTTATCGCGATCGCAAAAAACGCAAACGCGATTTCCGCCGCCTGTGGATTGCTCGGATCAATGCCGCATCGCGCCAGCACGGCACGAGCTACAGCAGACTGATCGGCAACATGAAGAAAGCCAACATCGAAATCAACCGCAAAATGCTGGCACAAATGGCGATTATTGACCCCGCAACATTCGGTAAAGTCGTGGAAATGGCTAATCGAGCCGGAGCCTGAAAGTTCGCTTGATTTTTAGAAGGCAGAAAGCAGAAGTAAGAAAGATTTAACTGTCTGCCAGAGAAGGAAAACTCCTGATAAATCTATGAGATTCAGACAAACTTTCCTTCTTTGTTCTTACTTCTGAATTGTTACTGATTCAGAAATGACGATCGGGCTGGTAGCTCGCGCTTTTCGTGTTTTTTATACAGTTGCAAAAGCAAATATCAAAGATTGCTAGCGCATTAAAATAAATAAAACCTCCACAAACCTACGTAATAAAAAAAACATGGATAGTAATTTGCTGATTGTTTACTTGTCAGTTCTGCTCGCTATACTCGGCAGCACTTCCTGGTTTATTGTGCGCCAGATTCTCAAAACTCGGAAGCTGGAAATGTCTCTGGAACGCTTAGAAAATAAGCTGACTGCAGAAAAAGGAACGGCACAGGAATACTACGAATTAGGAAGTATCTATGCAGATAAAAAGCTTTACTCCCAGGCGATCGTACTGTTTCAAAAAGCCCTGAAAGCCAAAGATTTAGAAGGCGAAGAAAATCAAGCAGCTATTTACAATGCCCTCGGTTTTGCACACTTCGGTCAAGAACAGTACGACATTGCGATCCGCCAGTACAAAGAAGCCCTAAAGTTGCAGCCCGAATACGTTACATCTCTCAATAATCTAGGTCACGCTTACGAGCGCAAGAAATTAACAGCTCAAGCCTTGGAAATGTACGAACAAGCTCTCGCCTGCGATCCTGAGAATGCCACTGCCAAACAGCGAATAGAGTCCCTCCGGAAGCGTTTGGTAATCTATAATTGAGCATCGGTATTAGAAGCAATACAGATACCCCCAAACCTGGTTTCATTCCGAAACCGGGTTTTTTCTTCCCACAGTCAAAGATACTAAACTATCCAACACGTTAATGCGTTAGTTTTGAAGAACAGGAATTCCGAGTCAAGCTCGATCGCAGACCGTCCCAGCAGTTTAAACTGCTGTCAAAATAAAAGCAGTACCTGCAACGCCGATGGGTCCTAAACAATTGAAGGAGGAGAACGTAGTGACATCAATTCTCGTTGTCGAAGATTCGTGGTTGACTCGCAGGGTAATCTGCAAAATCCTGCGAGCAGAAGGATACGAGACTTGGGAAGCATCGAGCGGCCCGGAAGCTCTAGAACTGCTAGGCACTAAAACCCCAAACTGTATGCTCTTAGATCTGCTGATGCCGGAAATGGAAGGTCGGGAAGTCCTGCAAGCCATGCGCGATCGAGGATATAAAATTCCAGTCATCGTAATTACCGCAGACATTCAAGCAACCACCCGCTCCGAGTGCATCGAACTCGGAGCCGTCGCAGTCATTCACAAAATGCCCAACTCAGAGGAACTGATCGGGTGGATCGAAAAAGCTATCAGTGCCAGCGAGGAGAGCACCCCATGAAATTAAGCGCTCGACAGCTCGATGCTTTGCAGGAACTCGTCAACATCGGGATCGGTCAAGCAGCAGGGATTTTGAACGACATGATCGAGTCTCCCATTCGCTTGCAAATCCCCTTGCTCCAAGTCCTGTCTCCCACCGACGTGCAACAAGAGTTAGAGATTCACCTCAACGGCGAGCAAATCGCCGCCGTCCAGCTCAAATTCACAGGCTCCTTTGGAGGCATTGCTCAGCTAGTCTTTCCTACCAACAGCGCGGCCATGCTCGTTACCATGCTGACAGGGGAAGAGGTTGGCACTCACGACCTGGATTCAGTCAAAATTGGTACGCTAAGTGAAGTGGGAAATATTGTGATCAATGGGGTCATGGGTGCAATTAGCAACGTACTTCAGCAACGCCTGAACTACTCAATTCCTAATTACATGGAAGGGACGATCGCTACTTTGCTGACATCTGGCGGTTTAGCTACTGATACAGTTGTTTTATTAGCCCAAACCCGTTTCATTATTGAAAGGCTTCACATTGAAGGAGATATCATCCTCATTTTCAATGTCAATTCCTTTGACACCTTGTTGACTGCTATCAATCAACTTGCCGGGGGTCTATGATCGAGGAGAGCAAAACTATTAAGGAAAAGTTTGGGGTTCTCGACAGCGTACCAGTAGGTGCCTGCTTACTGCGAGATGATTTTGTGGTGCTGTTTTGGAATACTTGTCTGGAAGAGTGGACAAAAATTCCTCGCAGGAAAATATTGGGAACAAAGATCACAACCCATTTTCCTCACCTGAGTCAACTAAAGTACGCAACTCGCTTCAAGCAAATCTTTGCAGGAGGCCCGCCAACAATTTTTTCTTCTCAAATTCACAAACACCTGATTCCGGCAACTTGCCAAGACGGGCAGCAGCGAATTCAGCAAACTACTGTGACTGCTGTGCCGGCCCTGGAGGCTGGCGTTGCAGAACAGGAGATTAGAGACTGGCTTCTCCAGACTCTTGAGTTAGAACCAGACGGTACTTTCGGAGTCGGAGAACCAACAAGTGCTTTTTTGTCTGGGGAATATAGACCCTCAGTTTCGTCATCAATATGGCCGGGGGTCAATTCCCCCTCGTTCTACGCGCTGCTGGTGATTCAGGACGTTACCGACCTCACGCACCGCATCCAAGCTTACCGGACACTGCGGGATCAGGCTTTAGAGGAAGTGAAAGTGCGTCAGCAGGTAGAGGAAAAATTGCGGTCGAGCCAGCTTTTCATCCAGCAGATTGCTGACGCGGCCCCTTACTTGCTCTACATATACGATTTGACCCAACGCCGCAACGTCTACGTCAACGGTCAAGCTTCTAAATTGCTCGGCTACACTCCTCAAGAAATTTTACAGATGGAAATGGCTTTGTTTTCCAGTTTGGTGTACCCAGAAGATTTGGAGAGGGTGGAAGCGCACCTGCAAAAATTTCCCCGGGCCCAAGACGGGCATATTTTGGAGTTGGAGTACCGACTGAAACATCGATCGAGCGAATGGCGCTGGTTCCGCTGTCGCGATCAAGTGTTCGCCCGCACAGCCGACGGCCGGCCCAAACAAATTTTCGGCACCGCTCAAGATATTACCGAGTACAAGTGGGCAGAGGATGCGCTGCGGCAGCAAAACGAACGAGAACTGCTGATGGCGACGATAACTCAGCACATCCGCGAGTCTCTGGACTTGGGCGAAGTGCTCAACACGACTGTGACAGAAGTGCGCCAGTTCCTTCAAGCCGATCGAGTGATGATCGTCCGATTCAACTTCTATACGGGGTGTCTGTCCACTGCACCCGCGACGGGGGCGGTGACGGTGGAATCTGTAGCTCCCAACTGCCGGCCGATGCTGGGAGAAACCCTGGAAAATTTCTGTTTTGACGAGTTTTATCTCGAAGCGCGACAACATCGGGCGATCCGACCCATCGCCGATGTATGCGCCGCCGATTTGCCACAAGATCAAATTGACTTGCTCGCACAATTTGAGGTGAAAGCTTATTTGGTGGTACCGCTAGTGCAAGGAGACGAGTTGTGGGGGCTGCTGATGGCCCACCAGTGCAGTCCCCGGCAGTGGATGCAGTTGGAAGTAGAGTTGCTGTCTTCTTTAGCCGCACAGTTGGCGATCGCGATCAAGCAAGCAGAACTATACCAGCAGTTGCAAGCGGCCAACCTCAAGTTAGAGCGCTTAGCCACTTTAGACGAACTCACGCAGCTAGCAAACCGCCGTCGGTTCGATCAGTATTTAGAAATGGAGTGGCGCAGACAGGCGGGGGAACAAACGCCTCTGTCCCTGATTCTGTGCGATATTGATTCTTTTAAAAGTTACAACGATACCTACGGCCACCCAGGGGGAGACGAATGTTTGCGGCAAGTCGCCGGGGCGATCGGCAATGCAGTCGATCGCCCCGTTGATTTAGTAGCTCGCTACGGAGGCGAAGAATTTGCGGTTATTTTGCCGAATACCGCAATTCAAGGGGCGGTGCTGGTAGCCGAACACATACAGCTCAAAATCGCAGCTTTGCAGCTTCCTCACGCTGGTTGTCAGGTGAGCCCCTACGTCACTGTAAGTTTCGGCGTAGCGAGTATTGTTCCTGCATCTGAATCTGGGCCCGAAATTCTGATTGCCGCAGCCGACCAAGCGCTGTATCAAGCTAAACGACTCGGGCGCGATCGTATCGAACTTTATCAGCCCGACCCTGCTTCTGGCAAGCCGAACGGGACAGTCACTCCCCTGCTTCCTGTGGATTTTTCTATACCCAACACTAATTTGCCGTCTGCCACAAGCGCTTGACTTATTCCAATGTTTGTGCGTATGGAGTAGTTACGAGCTGTCCTGCAGGAGTAAAGTGGGCATCGGGGATATTTTCACTTCCAGGAATGTCAGCGGCGGATTTTCAATCAATGTTATTCATATAAGAACGATGCTACGGGACACCCGCTAAATTATTTGAATTTTTTAGTAAAATTGTAAAAAGTCAAAAGTAAGAAAGGTGTCAGTAAAAACAAGATTTTTTACTTTTTACTTTTGACTTTTTACATATCGAGTATTCAACTCAAAACTCTTAAGGCGCTGCCGCCGCCCTGCGGTTGGCAACAATCAGATTAGCCTGATACTCTGCGACTTTTTGCTGAGCCTTTTGATAGTTCGGGCTAGTTGACGGCACTGCTCTCATGAGCGCAACCGCTTTCTGCCACTCGCTTGCTACTGCAATCCACTCATTTTGAGACTGAGCCGTCTGGGCTAAAATTGCTGCATTCTGAGCTTTGTTCACGGCTTCCCTCCAAGAGTCAGGCTTAGGCGCGGCAGCTTTTGGTGCAGGAGAGGCTGGCTTGGGCGGCGCAGATGCCGGTGCAGCTTTGGGTGTTGGAGATGTCCCCGGAGCTGGGCTTGCGGGTACTGCAGCAGCATTGGGAGTAGCTGCGGGAACCCGAGAGGCGGCCTGTGGGGTGCCGGGAGATGCGCCCGGAGAGGATGGGGTTGCTTTAGATGCGGCAGATGGGGCTTTCGGGGAGGGGGAAGCAGCTTCGGGGACCGTCGGCTCTGGGTTCGAGCCGAAGGGGAAAGTTTTAGTAAAGAAAAGCCCTGCGATCGCCGCCAGAAACACTAAGATACCCACAGGTATTACCCATTTGGGGAATTGTTTTTTCGGAGGCGGGGCTTCCTCTTCCTCTTCCTCTTCGTCTTCGTCTTCGTCATCTCGATCGAATTCTCGATCTTGATAATAGTCTTCGCCTTCGGGCTCGACATCATCTAAACCTACAGAGTCGTCAGGCATTCCACTCTCGGAGGCGTAAAGCCTTTGCTCCGCGGGCATCAGATCGATTTCATCTTCCCACGCAGGCGAGCCGTCACCTGTTCGACGCCCGTAAACCTTTACAGTGTGAATTGATTCGACTCCCAAATTCGTCATCCCGCTGCGGATGAAATCGACCAATGCCATTTGACTCGGTACTTTGTCTGACTCCAGAATTATGTGGAGGCAGCCGTTATCCCGCGTCACATCGGCGTTGATGCCTTTGGGTTTGAGTGTACGGTTGATGCTAGATGCGATCGCTTTTGGATCGCCCTGCTTGAGAAGTTCCCGCAGGTTCTGTTGTGTCATGGGTAGCGCTCTTTTTGGGGGGGGTGGAGAGCCGGCAAATAATATTAACCGATCGGCGTTCGGCGGCGGACAATATGTATTTACCACATTAACTTCTACTGTCGCATTCTGAGAGTATTTCTAGCTAACTCGGCGGGATACCCCACACCATAATCTTCGATTCCCTGCGTGAATCAAAGCTAGGGCCATGACGAATTTAGTGAGGGAGGATGTCACTATCTATTCAAAACCTTTTGACCGCCGATCGGGGATCAAGCACATACCAGCGCTCGAAATTTGTTGTAAAAATTTACAGTGACGATCCCATCCCGCTGCGCTGTCGGACATCAGCTAAACAAGCTAGAAAGTTCTATAACTTTGGTTTGCAGGGTTGAGATTTCTTCCCGGCCCCGCTTTAAAGAAGCTTCTAAGTCTAGCAGCAAAGGCAAACTTTTTTGCAGTTTTTCTAAGCTGGCGTTCTTGACTTCTTGGCGAAAGTAGTATACTCGTTTGGGATTGCCGAGGTCTAAAGCTTGAGCTATTTTATCATCGCGATCGCCCGCTTGGATCATCGCCTTTACCCACAGCCAAGTCCGAAACTTACCAGTCAAGCCCGCCACAATCCTCAAACCAGGCTCGCTGCGGCCAGTTAAGCCGGCCAGTAAATCCAAAGCCGCGGACGTATTGCCCTCGCGAATCGCATCGGCTAGCTGGAAGGTATTCTGGGCGTGACAGCGCACCAGTGCTGCAACTTCCTCCGGGTTCAGAGGTTGGCTGCGGTTGCCCGCAAACAGCAGCAATTTTTCGAGTTCGCTGTATAGCTGGCGGGTATCGCTGCCAATGGATTCGGCCAAAAGTTCGATCGCCGTGGCCGTCAATTTGACGTTCATTTCGCCCGCGACTTGGCGCACCCGCTGGGCTAATTCTTTGTCATTCCAAGGCGGAATCGGCGAAAATTCCCGCACTTGGGCGGACTGGGAAATTAACTTGGTAGATTTGAGCCGGCTGTCGGGTTTTTTGACGGATGTCAGCAGCAGCACGGTGGTAGGGGGAATCACCGGCAGCGTCCGTTCCAATTGCGCTAACAGTTCTGGAGAGCACTGCTGCGTTACAGTCGTATTTGCCAGCCAGACAAAACGGCTGCCGGTACCGAAGGGGGGCGTTAAGGCTCGATCGAGCCCTTCGACCACAGCTCCGGCAGAATCGGCAATAACCTTGTCATAGTTAAAACTAGCCCAGTTGGGGTCGAGGACTGTTTGGCGCAAACTTGTCACAGCCTGCGCCATGGCAAAGTCGTCTTCCCCCCAAAACAGGTAAATTTGCATCAAAAAGGCTCAGTATCCAAAAAAATCAGAGTTGCACGTTAGGCAAGTCCAACATATCCTGAATGGAACTGTTGGATGCCCGCAGCATAATATAAAATTTGGTGTGGGAGTTTGTCACCGCGAGGAAATCAAGATTGGATGATACTTATCAAGCTTACGTAAATCGGGTGGCGCGAATGACGCTGCTGGACTCCTACAAGTCCCAGGTGGAACACATTCAGGAATCTCCAAAATTTAAGCCCGACGAAGCCGGTCACAGATATCCTGTACCTTTTCCGGGTTATTCGGTGATTACGCCGCCTGCTGGGGAAGATGCAGAAAATGCTGCACTTTATAGTAATTTGCAGTCGATCCAACAACGGCTATTGCAGGAAATAGCGGAGGGTGCGCTCGTGGCACTGCCTCCCGATACCTTCCATTTAACCGTAGCCGATTTGATTTGGAGCAGCGCTTTTCAAGATGCCTCTGATAAAAATCCAGAATTTGAGGAGCAACTGCGCTCGCGCATGGCCGATCGTTTTGCCGCCTGCAAACCCTTGGCGGGCGGCGGTCCCATTCGCTGGATAGTGCTGGGGTTGATGGTGATGACTAGAGCTGTGGGTGTTTGTTTGGCACCGACGGACGAAAACTCTTACAAGCAAATTCTGGAGTTTCGCCGATCGATCTATCAAAATCCCGATTTAATTGCTTTAGGAATCGAACAGCAATATCATTTTACGGCACACATTACTCTGGCTTATTTTGGGGACACCGGGCCGAACCTAGACCGCGAGCGCTTGTGCACTTTGCTGTCTGAGTTAAACGAGCAATGGCTGGACACGCCGCAAGAACAGTCCGTACACCGAGTGGAACTGCGGAAGTTTGAGGACATGGCCACCTACCTCCGGCAACCAGACTGGCCTGTTTTTGAGTTTTAACCAAGCAAGAGGGCTATACCGGCGAAGCTGAGCGGGTAAAAAGAGGGAAGAAGGAAGAAGGAAGAGGGAAGAAGGAAGATTTTTTCCCTTATCCCACCCTCCCCATCTCCCACTCTCTCGCCGACTCTCCCCTTCTCCCCTCTCCCCTGTGACAACACTCAGAATATTGCCTATTAAATGCTTTAATTATTTGGGCTTGGCAACAAAGTCAAGCAAAAAACTTATTATGAAAAATCAGAAAAAAACAGCTTTGCTCAAAAAGTGGCAGTACACGTTGTTGGTATAGGTTTAGATGGAGCTGCTGGGCTGAGTTCCTCGGCGCTGCAGGTTGTAGAAATGGCTGCTCTGCTAGTAGGGAGCGATCGACATTTGAGCTATTTTCCGCAGCTCTCCTGCGAGCGCTGGGTGCTAGCAGATTTGACGACCGCAATTGTCGAAATTCGGCGCTGGTTGGCTCAGGAGGCGGATTTAGAGCCGGATGCGGGGACGTTGGAAACCCCCATTTCCTCCTCTCAAGTAATTGTAATTTTGGTGGAGGGAGACCCGCTGTTCTACGGCTGGGGAAAGTTGTTAATTGCCCAATTGCCTGCAGAAAAATTGACTTTTCACCCCCACGTCAGTTCTGTGCAGTTGGCTTTTAACCGCTTGCAAATCCCTTGGCAAGACGCTCATTTTGTGGGCTCTCAAGGACGTTATTTTGAGGAACTGACTGCAAAACTCAAACTCGGTGTCGAGAAAATTGCAGTGCTCGCCGACGAAACTCATACTCCGGCGGCCCTGGCCAATTTGGTGAAAGCTCTAGATTTGCCTGCACGCTACCAGTTTTGGGTTTGCGAGAATTTGGGTTCGGCCCACGACGAGCGGGTGGGCCTCCGTTCTCTGTCTGCTTTGCTGGGAGAGTCTTTTGCACCGCTGAGCGTGGTTGTGATGCTGCGGGAGTCCCCGCCGAGGGCAGAACCTTTGGATTTGGAAAAGTTGCCTTTGTTGGGCATACCGGATGCAGCTTTTATCGGTTGTGGCGACAAGCCTGGTTTGACGGTTGAACGGGAAGTGCGGGTGTTGGTGCTGGCACAATTGGCTTTGCAACCGGGACATGTTATCTGGGATGTGGGTGCTGGCAACGGTTCTGTGTCGATCGAAATTGCTCGTTTATTCCCGCAGTCTGAGGTGTACGCGATCGAAAAAACGGTTTCTGGTACTTCTGCGATCGAGTTCAACTACGGCCGTTTTGGGCTGCAAAATGTGTTCTCGATTTACGGAACCGCCCCGGAAATCTTGCACCGCTTGCGTCCTCCGCACCGGATTTTTATTGGCTGCAGTGGCGGAGGATTGACTAAAATTTTGGGCGTTTGCGCGCTGCGGCTGCTCCCTGGAGGCTCGATCGTGTTGGCTTTGGATGCTTTTGAGGATATTGCTACTGTTTTGAGCTGGATGGGCGATCGGGTGCGCCGGGAACCGCACTGGAGTTACCGAATTCTGCAAGTGCAGTTATCGCGTTCTGTGGCTGGGGGGAATTCAACTCGTTTTGACGCGCTGCGGCCAGTTTCGATTGTGACGATCGATCGACACTTGAATTAATGTCTGAATTTTAACCGCCGATTAACGCAGATTAATGCCTGTGTTATCTGTGTTTTTTGTGGTTTTAGTTCTCGCTTGATTGAATCTAATCTTTTTTTACCGCAGAGGGCGCAGAGGGCGCAGAGGAAGAGAAGAGGTAATTTTAAAGGGGTTTGGGGTATTAGGTTTTAATTTTTAATTAACAAAAGCACGGCTGCTGTTGCTAGCAATAACAAAATTCCGGCTGCACCTGCTAGGGGTTTTGCTGCTATTCCTGTAATCCATTCCGGTGCGCGGCCTGTGGGATTAATTGCGCCTTCTGTATCTACGGTAGTTATACCCCAAATCCAAGCTGCGTGAATGCCGATCGCCAATCCTAAACTGCCATTGTCGGCGATGCGGGCTAATGTTAAAACCATCCCCATCAGCCACAATCCGGGCAGTTGCGGTAGAGTTTCTTTGGCTGCCCAAATTAGATGGGCGATCGCGAAAATGAAACTGGCGATCGCTGCTGCAATTAGCACTGAGTAATCTTGCTGGAGGATTGTTTGCAAGCAGCCGCGAAAGATTAACTCTTCTGTGGCGCTTATCCACAGTCCTAATAACAGAGTCAGCAGACTAGCAGGGTTAAAAATTAAACTCCAAAACTTAATTTTTATTTCGCCTGTTTCAGGGGAACTTTCGCTTTGTTTTATATCGATCCAGCCTGCGGTTAATTGCAGACCGAATAAAATTACTAAGCTGATTATTCCTAATCCTAATCCCCGCATTAATGACATCAAAACTGCGGGTTGCCAATCCCAACCCCAGTTAGTAAAAGATGCGTTTTCGATCCAACTTGTCGCCCATAAAATGAAGGGGACAATCAGGTAGAGAGAAGCTAGTAAAGGTAGTTTTTTGTTTCCCAGGGGTTGGGGTGGATGCCATTTGAGGGCGATCGCCAGGACGATCGCTGCGGGAAGCCACACAACAATCCAAGTTGAGAAAAACAAGATTATTTTGACAATTGCTGGTATTGACGGCGACAGCAATCGCAGGTTAGTTATACTATTCCACATTTAATGGGTTGCAACTATAATACTGTTGACTGTTAACTGTTAACTAATGACTGCTGACTGCTGCCAACTGCCAATTGACTACCGATCGAGCTTGCGCTGAATTTGCCTCAAAGATTGGTACATTTCCGGCAAGCGGTTGTAGATTGCTGCGGCTTTGAGAAATAGTTTGTGGGGAATTGCTGGAACGCCCGTCACGATCGCACCTGCTGCAACATCGCTGTGAATTCCGGCTTTAGCAGTGGCGATCGCCCCATCTCCGATTTTCGATTGATTGGCAATTCCCACTTGACCTGCCAAAATTACATTGTTGCCAATTTTTACCCCGCCGGCCATGCCGACTTGAGCGGCAAACGCACAATTTTTTCCTACTTGACAGCCATGACCTACGTGTACTAAGTTGTCAATTTTTGTATTTTGGCCGATGCGCGTTTCTCCGACAGCGGGCCTGTCGATCGTGCTGTTACAGCCAACCTCAACGCCCTCTTCTAATACAGTGCAGCCAGACTGCTCCATTTTCACCCACCCGGAGGCTGTCGGCACGAACCCAAAACCTTCGCTGCCGATCGCCGCACCGCTGTGAATCACGCAATTTGCCCCGATGCGAGTACGTTCGTGAATGACGCAATTAGCGTGTAAAACTGTGCCGGCGCCTATTTCCGCATCTGGGTAAATTACAACATTTGGGTGAATGCAAACGTTGCTGCCAATTTTGACTTTTGCTTGAATAACGGCGTGGGGGCCGATATAGACATTTTCACCAATTTCTGCTGAGGGGTGAACGGCTGCTGAGGGATGAATTTCGGATGCTGGGCGAAACGGTTGATAGAAAATGGCGATGGTTTCAGCAAACAGCAATCGCGGATCTGCTGCGGCAATCCAAGCAATGTTGCGATCGGTACATTGAGCTTGGAGGCTTTCATCTAAGGGTAAAATTAAAGCCGAAGCATTTGTAGTGGCTGTATGAGCGGCAAATTTAGCACCTTCTATGTAACTGATAGTACCCGATGCAGCTTCATCAACAGGGGCCGCGCCTGTAATTTCTGGATCGGTAGCAACCGACGCTGTGAGGCTGCGACTGGTGGCTAAATTAAGTTTTTGTACTATTTCGCTAAACTTCATCAAAAATTTGTTGTTAGCACAGATGGATCATAGTTAAAATTACCAGCTTTGGAGCACGATCTGAGCAGTTGCCATTTAAAAAACAAAAACCCCGATTTCTTGAAGAAGTCGGGGTTGTAGCGCTCGATTATTTTTGGCAAAATTATTTTACAGAAACTGCATCTACGTCAACGGTGCTGCCTTTGGCTTCAGAATAAGGGGCACCGGTGGCTTCGGATGCTGAAGCTGTCTCTGTTTGGCGGGATTTAAAGTAGTCGATCGCCATTTGGGACACTTCCGAAATCAGCAAGACTGCAATGGCCACATCGTCAATTTGTCCGACGACGGGGAGAAAGTCTGGGGCAATGTCGATCGGGCTTACCAGATATGCCAGGGTTCCCAGAATAATCCACCAGCGGTATTTGGGGTTGCGGAGGGTGTCGCGGTACCAGTTGTAAACAGATTGTATAGAAAAGTTCATGGGGTTGTCCTCTACTTATATTTTCAATCTTGACAAATTCTCGCTCGAAATGCTTGTGGAGATATCCCCCCTAGGGTTGGCAAGAGACTTCTACCTGGGAGTATAGGGAATTGGGGAGGGAGAAGTTGTCAAGCTGTGTCGGAATGGCGGGGACTCGTGACAACGCCCTACAGAAACCTGACTGATGAAAGGCGATGAAATTAATCTGCGTTTATCTGCGTTTATCTATTTTTATCTGCGGTAAAAAAACTTTCCTCTTGTTGACGGTAGATTCGGCATCTATTACTTGTATATTGTGATTAAAGCAAGTTACTGAGATTGGGTTTTTTTTAACCGCAGATGTCAGCAGATAAACACAGATGAACGCTGATGGGATTCATTTGTGTTTATCTGCTGTTTAAAAACATCTTCATATTTGTCACTCACGAATTTTGAAAGATCCATTTTTGGTCGCCGATCGCTATTTCGCAACCATTTGGCAGCCAAAAAGGCTCGTTAGCAGCCAGCCTCTGCCCACCCACAAAAGTGCCGTTGGAACTGCCGCTATCGACAAGCTGATATCGCTGTTTGCCAAGTTCGTCAGTGGCCCGGCGGATTTGAGCGTGGTAGCGGGAACTTTGCGGATCTTGCAATACTAAAGTGTTGGTTGGTTCGCGTCCAATTGTAAAGGGATTGGCTGTTAGGGCGATCGCCTCTCCAGAAAGTTTGTAGATTAAATATGCGGTTGTTTTGCGATCGCTGCTTGCGAGTACGGTTGGTGCAAGTTGGGGAGGATTTCTCCCAGCAGGGAGGCTATTTTGAGCAAGTTGTTGTGTCAGTTGTTCTAAATCTCGATCGAACCCTGCTGCTGTGTCAGAAGCTGGAAGACTCGCAGGAGAATTACCTGAAATTAAGTTTAACTGCTGTACGGGAGATTGAGGAACAATTGGACGGCCGGCTTCGGCAATTCTCATTTGCAGGGCGGCGGCATTTTCTGCTTCCTGTCGGGCACTCATTCCCTCAACTTGGCGAATAACTCCGTTGGTTTCGGGAAAGCTGACATCGCCAATTCGCACGTCTTCTAAGTTAAAACCTAGGGTATAAAAATCTTGGACGCGATCGAGCAAATTTTGGCGCAGCAACAGCCGTCCTTGACTGATAAGCTGTTGTAGGGGTATTTGCCCGATCGCTAAGCCCATACAATCCTTAACTGCACTTGCTAAAACAGCTAGAGGATCGGACAATTCCAAAGCTACTCGTTTCGGATCTATAACTTGATAAATAACAGTCAGAGTGGCATCAATTAAAAATCGATCCTTAGACAAAAAATCTCCGTGCGACTGTACCTCCAAATTGCGGAGTTTGGTGTCTACGATGACAATTTGACACTGTTCTAGCAGGGGAAGGGCGAAGCTGAAATGCCGCCCGGATTTTAGGGTACGCACGACGCGGCCGTTTTTGACCAACAAACCCGTGTAACCCGCCCCTATAAAGTCCATACTAAACCCGGCCCAGCGTTCTGGAGTCACGGTTTGAATCAGGGGAGAAGCGTTGTTCATGGGATGCAGTTGAGGGAGGGGAGATTCTATTTTTAGGGTAACAAATTGCTGGGGGCGAGCGATCGGGCGGTGTGCCGATTCCGCAACCTCTATTCTATACTTCTGGACTCCCCCCGATTCAGGCCGGACTGGATCTAGCTTGTACCCCAGCAATCTACCTTCTGTTTGTACTGCATTCCCACTTTTGCCATCAGGCGCGGCGAAGCAATATTTGCCGCTTTGGAAATCGCTACAATGCGATCGAGTCCGAGAGTTTGAAACCCGTATTCTAATATAGCAAACGCTGCTTCAGTTACCGAACTCACGCCCCTAGCTTATATCTATTTGTACTCACTTACTCACTCGGCTTAACTTGCATACATTCGCAAAAAATATTTAAATTATCTGCGTTGCATCTGCGGTTTCCCTATCAATCAAAGATTTATGCAATAAGTCTAGTAGCCCGATCGCCCTTTCATTCACCTGACCAAAAAAGCCGCACACTCAACATGAGAAGTCTGAGGAAAGAAATCCGCCGGCTGCACTCGCGCTAACTTATAATCCCCATTTTCGCACAAAATCTTCAGGTCGCGAGCCAAAGTAGCAGGCTTGCAGCTAACATAAACAATGCGATTTGGTTTGATTTCTTTGATAGCTTCCAAAACCGCGCGATCGCACCCTTTCCTCGGCGGATCTAGCAGCAAAATATCAGGTGTCAATCCCAACGAAGGCAGCAAATTCTCTACAGTTCCGGCCTGAAACTCGACATTTCTCACGTCATTTAACTCAGCATTTAAATTGGCTTGTTCGATCGCCGCCGGCTGCACTTCTAAACCAATGGCTATTTTTACTTGTTTTGCCAGGGGTAAAGTAAAAGTACCAATGCCGCAGAAAGCGTCAACCAAAATTTCGTTTCCCTGCAAATTCAATTCCCCTACGATCGTCTCTAACAACGCTTCAGCCGCCTCTGTATTAACCTGGAAAAAAGTATCTGCTCTTAGCTGAAATTTCAAACCAGCAAAGCTTTCTCGCAGATATGAACGACCCGCAATGCAGCGAGTCTCAGTACCAAAAATCACATTAGTTTGAGCCGGATTTATATTCAAACAAACCCCTGCCAGTTGAGGATATTGTTTCAGCCACTCTGATGCTTGCTCTTCTAGTCCCGGCAACTCTCCAGTGCGAACTATTAAAGTTAGCAGCATCTCGCCGGTGCGCCGTCCGATCCGCAAGGACAAGTGACGCAATTCTCCTGTATGTTTCTTTTCGTCGTAGACTTGCCAATCCCGCCAGTGGATGTCTTCTTTGACTTCTTTTAACAAAGGATTGAGGCGCGGATCTTGCACCGGACACTGATTGAGATTGACTAATTTGTGGGTGCTTTTTTGATAGTAACCTGCTTGAACTTGACCTGTCGCAGATATTGCCACGGGATAAGTCGCTTTGTTGCGGTATCCCAAAAATTGGGGAAATCCCTCGATTTTTCCCGTTAAAATTTCATCGACTTGCAGATTACTAAATCCGCCAATCCGTTCTAAGGCTTGAATGATTTGATTTTGCTTGGCTGCAAGCTGATATTGATAGTCTACGTGCTGCCACTGACAGCCGCCGCACTTGTCGGCGACAATGCAGTTAGCTCGGATGCGGTGTTCGGATGCTTCGAGAAGTGTGTCCAGCTTGCCTGTAGCATAGGTGGATTTGACTTGCACGAGGCGGACAAGGACTCGATCGCCCGTCACGGTATCGGGCACAAACACCACTAACTCACCAAAACGACCAACTCCGTCGCCGGTGTCTGTCAAGTCGGTAATCTCTATCTCAATCAGTTGACCTTGCTGGCAAGGGTTTGCCAATTTCGTCGAGTTTGGGGTCGGGAATTTAGATTTGGTCACAAGTAGTCGTGGTAGGATTTAATATGGTAATGCAATATCGCTCTCTCTTTCCTGAGATAAGTCGTAGCGAAGCGGGGCGCAAGCCATCGCACTCAAACTCAATTGCAGGCTGTCTTCCTGCTGCTGAAAGTCTTGCTGCTAAAGCCAAGCTTCAACCGGGGAGTCCAGCTTGTCACGAGTTGCCTCGATATCGTCGTCAGTGCGATCTGCTGTTGGGGCGATTTAGCAAAAACTGGTTAAACAGTCAAAGTGCCTGCCGACATCAAAACTCTCACTCGCAATTTTTGAGTTTTTCCCGCAGTACCCTGGAACACAAGGAAACTGGCTTGAACATCAAGCATAACGCTTGGGGAGATTTACCCTCTACTTCTAGGATTGATAAATGTTAGGAGCAAGGCAAGTCTGCGAACCAAGAATCCCGTCGCCAACAGATGGGAATGTTTATTAATGTTATCCTCAAATTTGAATAACAATGAGCGTAGTTAGCCAATTAATTCTCCAAGCCGACGACGAACTTCGTTATCCCAGTACCGGCGAACTCCAAAGTATCAATGATTTCTTTAAAACCGGAGAACAGCGGGTGCGTATTGCTACTGCGCTGTCTGACAGTGAGAAGAAAATTGTTGAAGAAGCTAGTAAAAAACTCTGGAAAAAACGACCTGATTTTATCTCTCCTGGGGGCAATGCTTACGGTCAGCGCGAACGGGCTTTGTGTCTGCGCGACTACGGCTGGTACTTGCGCCTGATTACCTACGGTATCTTGGCCGGTGACAAGGAGCCGATCGAAAGCATCGGTTTGATTGGCGTTCGGGAAATGTATAATTCTCTCGGCGTTCCTGTTCCTGGCATGGTCGAAGCTATCCGCTGTTTGAAGGAAGCTTCTTTGGCTTTGCTCAATCAGGAGGATGCTAAGGAAGCAGCTCCTTATTTTGATTATATCGCTCAGGCAATGTCTTAATTGCTTTGGCGATCGCTTTCATGGATGTGGCGGAGCATTCGCGGGTGATTTTTGGGGTGATTCGATCTCGCAATTGCTCGCAAATGTTTCGCTTCTGTTTTGGGCAAGGAAATCTGCCTAATTTCTGTTAGGAAGCAATGCTGTTTAAGCTTTCCCAGATGTTGAGTTCGTCTTGTCTTTCAATGCACATTTGATTTAAAAAGTCAAGTGTTTTTGGGAGACATTGTTTTTTGAATTTCCGGCTGTCGTAGTGAATAGATGTTTTGAGCTGCGAGAGTTCTCTAAGAGTGGGGCAGGTTTGGATGTGATGGGCGATCCTCTTCGAGGGCTTCGCTAACGCATTTTGCCATTCTTCCAGCCTCCGGTAGCTGACAAACAGGCCGCCTCTGTCCCGCCGGTGCACGAAAACCACGAAAGCCCAGGATTCGACTCGCTTAATTTGATTTTGGCTGATTTTGAGCAGTTGGGCGATGGCTACGCCCCGGCTTACGCCTACGACCTGAGTGTGATGCGGAGCTTTTTCGAGGGTTGGATGCGGCGAAACAGTGCTGTCATAGCTGTATACTCAGAGTTTGAGAGGCAAGTTCTGTTGAGAGTCAATTACATATTACTATATCAGAGTCTTATTGCACTTGTGCAAAGAGATTTAATTTAAACTTCTTAAGCTCAGATGTTGCTCGTGCAACCCTCAATCATTGATGCTGTGCTAGTTTGAGAGTTAACGTAGGTGGGAAAAATGTCAGGACTCTCTAACAAGGCTGTGGTGGACAAAGAGCAGGAATTGCGTCCCGTTCGCTTCACTGAAACGGGGCGGATGCGTTTGGGGAAGATTTTAAAAGCAGCAAGACAGACAACAGGCTGGTCTGTCAGCGAAACAGAGTTTAAAACCAAGGGATACGAAGAGGCGCTGTTCACAGCGACAAATCAACCCGTACCCAAAGATGTGGGTATCAGTGCCGCAACAGTCAACCGTTACGAACGCGGGAAGCTGGATAATTTGGATTGGCGATCGCTCTCTCTGTTATGCTTTGTGCTCAAGCCGATCGATCCGGTGACAGGGGAAGCCCTGGAACCTACAAATGCGCTTTATATCGCGTGCGAACATCCGCCGTATAATGACGCTAAGCTTTACGAGTAGTTGATTGCTGACATCTGAACTGATGCAACCAAATTCTTGAGATTGGGAGTTTTGAACCGCAGATATTAGCGGATGAACGCTGATGAACGCTGATGTGATTTTATCTGTGTTTATCTGCGGTGATTGATTACCGATCGCCCTTTTGTTTAGCAATTAAAGCTTTAGCTTGCTGCCACAGAGATTCTAACTCTTCTGCGGCATAATCCGACAAAGGTCGATCGCACGCAGCCTCCACCTTCGCAAACCGCTGCACGAAGCGATCGTTTGTTCCCTGCAAAGCAGCCGACGGATCTAAATCGTACCAGCGGGCTAATTGAACCAACACAAACATAATATCTCCCAATTCTGACTCCTGCGCTGCCTTATCCTCGTGTTTGAGAGCGTGTTCAAATTCTGCCATTTCTTCGTGAAATTTATCCCAAACGCCGTCTACACTGTCCCAATCAAAACTCACTTCCGCAGCTTTTTGAGAGATTTTCATCCCGGCGGCGATCGGCGGCAAAGTGCTGGCATAACGGCTCATTTTCGAGGCTAAAGTTGCCGGCTTTTCCGAAGTCGTGCCTTTTTCTGCTGCTTTGATTTTTTCCCAGTTTTCGTTGACTTCATCGACGCTGTTGATCTCGACATCGCCGAAGACGTGGGGATGTCGCCGAATTAGTTTGTCTGTGATGCCCGCAGCGATTTCGGCGAGGGTAAACTGATTGGATTCGCTGGCAATTTGAGCTTGCAGAATTACCTGTAACAGTAAGTCGCCCAATTCTTCGACGATCGCATCTTTATCTCCTTTGCGAATCGCGTCGGCGGTTTCATAAGCTTCTTCGATTATGTGAGGAATTAGAGTTTGGGGAGTTTGGGCTAAATCCCAAGGACATCCGCCGTCTGGCGATCGCAATTTAGCCACAACTTCTATGAGTTCTTCGAGTGCTGTGAGCGATCGACTTTCAGAATTCGACATAATAATTTACCTTTTATATCAACCGCCAAGACGGTTATAACGTTGTTAATGGCTCCAACCATTGATTGTATTACTTCTTCCTTCTTCCTTCTTCCTTCTGCCTTCTGCTGATTGTATTAATTCTTCCTTCTTACTTCTTCCTTCTTCCTTCTTCCTTCTTCCTTCTGCTGATTGTATTACTTCTTCCTTCTTCCTTCTTCCTTCTTCCTTCTTCCTTCTCCTATGGATTTGCTGGAAGTGCGACGGGTTGGTTGGCGTTTGCGCCTCTTAATTGTTCCAGGATGCCGCAACCCGCTCAATCCTTTCTTTTTGAATCTTTTGTAAGCCGAGCCGCCCCAATCGCTCAGATAGTGGCTCATAGCGCCCAATTCTAGACCGATGTAAACGGCTAAAATTTCGATGTTGTGTTCCCAGATCGATCGTCCGCAACTCAAAACCACATCCTGCCAATTCCCGGCTAAGTTCCCGACTTTTTCGGCAATTACCAATCCCAACACTCCGAAAACCGCGATCCAGATAGCGAGGTACAAGATTCGCAAAGCAGTGCCGATCAGAGGGCCGTGGGACAAAAAAGAGCGGTGGCGCAGGCTGTTTTGGTACGGGAGCCAAATTGGTTTTAACCATCCCCAGCGCTGATACTGGCAAGAGTAGATATCCAAGTCGGGACCAAACATCAGCCCGCCGAATAAGAAACTGCCGGAAACGAGCAAAGTCAGGTTGCTGCTCTGAGTCTGGCCAAAGGTGAGGGCTGCCACAGCGGGCAAACTCCACATGGTTATTCGATCGTGGGTGTGGCCAGAGGGCATTTAAAGTTTAGGATTTTTTTTACTTGATCTTTCTGAGTTACTGTGATATGATAAATCCTTGTGAGTGCAATTGGGTGATTAGCTCAGTGGTAGAGCGCCTGCTTTACACGCAGGATGCCGTAGGTTCAAATCCTACATTACCCATCCAATAACTCAATATCAACAGTTTCAGCCGTTTTTAGCCGTCAAGCCGAGAACGGCTCTAACTTTTGCTGTTGAGGGTTGACTTTTGAATTTGGTGACGGCTAAATTTAACATTCTGTGGCGAATGTCTCAAAAGTTGGCACCCAATGCTAGAAAATTAATTTATTGATTTTCTTTTTTAGAACCGTGTATATGAAGCCTAAAATAACTAGCCCGATCGCGTGGCAGCAAGCTGAACTGCTCATGCAGCCAGCGATGATCCGAGTGCTCGACAACATCCGCAAACAATTAGAAGAGTCAGTTTGGACTGGCACTTATAAAGAAGTGCAGATTCCGATTCCGGGCTATCAACTAATTTTAGAGCATCAAGGCGAGCAAATATCCGTCGATATTTGGGAACTTTGCTATCGAGTCTGCTTTGTCAACTACCAGCCCGCCCACACTCACATCGAAAGCCAAGAAGTTGTAATTGATACTAGCTTGATTGATGACGAGACTGGCGATGTAGATTGGAATCGTCTTGATGCCAAAGCCAGTCAATTAATCCAAGCAATATTCGCTAATTTGGGCAAATAGTCAGTTGTCATAAACTTAGTCCGGGACGCATGGGTGGTCAGAAACCGGGTTTTTTTCACGACAAGACGCGTTGGGGCAGGCAGATTCCGAAAAAAACCCGGTTTCTAGGCGTGGGGAGTGCGATCGCGAACTCAAACCAAGCATTAATGATTCAATAAACGCTCAAATCTCAAATCCTATGCTGATTCAAGAATTGCACGACATTCAAGCAGCGGCTGGTGCTACTTTTTCAGAGTTAACAACCAAAGAAATTGTGCCAGTGAGTTTTGGTAACGACGCAGAAGCGATCGCAGCAACTAAACAAGGTGCGGCTTTGTACGATCGGACTCACTGGGGACGCATTCAAATCTCAGACAGCGATCGACTGCGGTTCTTGCACAATCAAAGTACCAATAACTTTAATATACTCAAACCCGGTCAAGGTTGCGATACCGTTTTCGTCACATCCACCGCCCGGACGATCGACCTCGCCACCGCTTACGCTACAGAAGATGCCGTACTGCTGCTAGTTTCGCCCAACCGCCGCCGCCAACTGCTGGAATTGCTCGATCGCTATATTTTCCCAATGGATCGCGTCGAGTTAACAGATTTAACCGATACAACTGTTGCTTTCAGTTTCCTCGGCCCGGAAAGCACTCAACTATTAGAAAAAATCGGAGTTACCGAACTGGAAAATCAACCTTACGCTACTCACAAATTGATAAATTTTGCAGGTGTGGAAGTCCGAGTGGCGGTTGGTAGCGGTTTAGCAACTCCCGGATACACGTTAATTGCGCCCGCAAGCGGTGCAGCCCACTTGTGGCAGGAATTAGTCAAAGCTGGGGCCGTACCGATGGGCGATCGAGTTTGGGAACAACTGCGAATCGAACAAGGACGCCCCGCCCCCGATTTTGAACTCACAGACGATTACAACCCCTTAGAAGCCCGCCTTTTACACACGATTACCTATGACAAAGGCTGCTACATCGGTCAAGAAACAATTGCTCGGTTGAACACCTACAAAGGAGTCAAACAGCAACTTTGGGGCGTGCAGTTGAGCGGTGCGGTTGAACCCGGAACAGCAGTCACAATCGGAGAAGAAAAAGTCGGCAAACTGACCAGTTTTACGGAAACTGAATCCGGCTTTTTTGGTCTTGCTTACATCCGCACAAAAGCGGGCGGGGAAGGACTGAAAGTGCAAGTCGGATCGGTGTCAGGGGAAGTAGTAAATGTACCTTTCTTGAGTTCGTAGTTGCGCTCGATCGCCTGTTGGCGCCCTTGCGATAATTAAACGCTTTGTAGCGGTGTTTGAAGTACAGTTCCACAATCCCTCTGTGTTCCCACAATCCCAGCAAGTTGATGGCAACCTCTGACTAATGGACTCTCATATCCCGCTGCACTTCGGCTATCCGTTCCTCATACCATTTTTCTAAAATCGTGCAACACTCTTCGACCCCCCTAGCCCTCCCGCTGCATTGCGGGGGGAACAAGAATACTGTTATTTCGTTTAAAATTGGTATTAACTGCTTGTAGCGAAGTATACGCTTGATTGTGGTTATAAGTCCCTCTAAAGAATTATTTGTAGATTCTCCTGAAGATAGATGATAGCAGCGACCAAGGTAAATAACATACAAAGTGTACAGAGCTATTAGGTAATCTAAAGGCATAATTTAAAAGCAGTCTATTTGCCCCTTACAGGAAAGACATTCGACTTACCCACTTGCCCAAGCTAAACAAAGTGGCAGTATGTGGTGTACTCTTGTGCCTTACTTCAGGTTAATGACTGCTTGATATTTGATACTTAATTAAGTTTACCTAATTTCTTGTTTCTCTGTTCTACCTGTCAGACTCTATTTACCCTGTTGTTATAAATCCCTCTAAATAATTGTTTGTAGATTCTCCTGAAGGCGGAGGATAGCAGCGACCAAGGGAAATAACATCAAATCCTACAGAGTTCTTGGGGAATCTCAAGCCTGAATTAAAAGCACTCTATTTGCGCCTTATAGGACATACATTCGGCTTACGCACTTGCCCAAGTTGAACAAAGTTGCAGTAGGTCGCTTACTCTCGTGCCTTACTTCAGGTTAATGACCAATAGAGCTTTGATTCTTAATTAGGTTTACCTGATTTTTTGTTTCTCTGCTCTATCTGTCACACCCTAATTACCATCTGGTAATACGCTTCTTTGTAGATGGCGCAAAGGATATCCGAAATTTTCGCAGTTTGAGAAATTTGTGTTGCTTGTAGGTCATTGGGTATACCCAGACTGACCATTTTTCATTTTACCTTATCAAACTTATTTAAGAATTCTCATGATTAACTTACTCAGACCGCCCAGTGTTTCTTCAAGTTCTCGCTTCGGTACTGTAACTGGTTTGTGGAGGCAACAGTCTCTTTACGACAGGAGGGCGCTTAAGACTGGTATCGTCCATTTCGGGCCTGGTCGTTTTTTTAGGGGCCACCTCGCCTGCATAATACATAACTATCTTGCACAGAAGGGGTTTCAAGAGCAGAGATGGGGGATTTGCGGGGTTAGCCTCAAGAGTCAACAAACCATTGCTAGGTTGAAACCGCAGAGATTCCTTTACACTTTGACCAAACACTCTAGTTGCGCTCAAAATCGCGAGGAAGCCGAAGCGATCGGTTCTATCAGGGAAATCGTTAATGGTAGAGACAAGTGCGAGTATGTGCTTGAAAAGATGGCGTCTCCCTCTGTGCATCTGGTGACTCTGACAATTACTCAAGGAGGCTACCATCTAGACAAGAATTTTAACCTCGACACAGCGAATGAAGACATCGCGCACGATCTGCGAAATCCTTCCGCTCCAACAACTGCAATTGGCTTTATAGTAGAGGCGCTACGGCGACGACGCGATCGCTCAATGACACCGTTCACCACCCTTTCTTGCGACAACCTCCCAAGAAACGGGGAAATCCTGCGAAAAGCAGTGCTAGCTTACGCTGAAGAGATCGATCCTCAGCTTGCAGAATACATCAGGGATAACGCCACGTTCCCTAATTCAGTGGTAGACAGGATTGTGCCTCAAGAGCAGGAATCCGACTATAACTACCCCAGCAGACTGTTGCAAGTTCGCGATCGCGCACCTATTGTAACGGAACCATTTTGGCAGTTTGTCGTGGAAGACAACTTCACAGGCGATCGACCCAAGTGGGAAGATACGGGGGTGATTATGACTGGCGACATCACTCCTTTTTTGTATATGAAGTCGAGATTCTTGAATGCAGTACACTCTTTCATAGCCTGCTTAGCTGTAAGAGCAGGTATAAAGTACATGCACGAGGCGATCGCCCTACCGGAATTCGAGTTGTTTACTCGGCTTCTCATGGAAGATATAGCGGCAGCAACACCAGTGCCTCGCGAGATGTGCGAACAATATACGGAGCAGGTATTACTCAGGCTGAGTAACGAGGATCTTCCCGATACTACTGAGAGAATCTCTTCAGAAACCAGCAGGAAAGTAGGCAAGTATATATTCCCGATACTTCAGGATGCTTATAACCTCAAGGTCAGCATGAAGCGGATTATACTTCCCGTTGCTGCGTGGCTGCTTGCAGTCAGAGAAGAGGCGTGCGAGTCTGGTCAACCCTATCATGCCAAGGATAGCCAAAGCGCAATTACAGCGATTCAAGAAGGCGCAGTAATTAGCGGGATTCTGGGATTGGAGAATTGCCAACAGACAGAGGTCGTAGATAATGAATGCCAACAAGCTTTGCGAGATATCCAGACCCACGGACTATTGGCTGCGCTTAAGAATTACAGTGAGGGAGGCGTTTTGAATGAAACCGTTTCAGCATGATTTGGTGGTGCTTTTCGATCATGACGGAACTGTCGTTGATAGTGAAACCATAGCACTTGAGAGCGCATGGAGGCTGACAAATGAAGTGGCTCGCGAGTTCCCTGGCGCTCAACACTATGAGCTTGAGGAGTTTGTTAAAAGCTTCGCCGGGAAACCTTACAGAGAAATACTCAAGAAGATATATCCAGACTCATTAACTACTCTTAATGAGCGAGATATTGACAGGCTAGTGGCTGAGGAAGAAAAGAGAGCGATTGAACGGCTTAGTGTAGAGGCCAAAGCTACTGAAGGAACGCCCGAAGTGCTGTCTTACCTGCGCGATGACGGATTTAAATATGCGCTAGTAAGTAACAGCAGCTTACAGCGGCTGAGTGCTTGCCTTACTTCTGCAGCCGTGACTGACTATTTCCCCAGCGAGCAGATATTTAGCGCTCACGACTCTCTCCCGGTTCCGCGACCCAAGCCGCTTCCTGACATCTATCTACACGCAGTGAAGTGTCTGGACGCTGAAGTTTCGGGTTGCGCGGCAGTTGAAGATTCTATCAGTGGGATCAGGGCTGCCGTTGCTGCTGGAATTGGGCGGATTATCGGTTATGTAGGGGGAACTCATGTAAGCGAGGACGAACGAAAAAGCCGTGCAGAAGCTCTTAAGTCGGCTGGTGCCGAGCAAGTTATTGAGCGGATGCACGATCTGATTGAGCTATTGAAATGACCGTAAAAGGAGGGGTGAAAAATCAGCTTTTGCCAAGAATAGCTTGGGCGACAACTTCGTCGGGGATCGGTTTTGCGTTTGGCGATCGACTTGCCATGCAGACTCGCCAAAATTGACTGCACCTTTTTTACCCATTTTGCAATACTGAGAATAAGCCGTCATCACAAGGTCATAAATTAAGATGAACAGCAATACCGGCACCGGCTCAACAATCAAGCTGAATGAAGCATCTCTGTTTCGTTTACCTGGAAACGTGCGCGTACCCAATTACGATCGCCATCAAATTACTAATGGCATTGTGCATATTGGGGTTGGCGGATTTCATCGATCGCACCAAGCGCTTTATCTCGATGATTATTTCCATCAGCATCCTGCTAGTGATTGGGGAATCTGCGGTGTTGGATTGCTCGACTACGACTGCGACAGGCGAATGCGGGATGCGCTTCAATCCCAAGATTGTTTGTATACCTTAGTTGAGCGATCGCAAGAAGGCGATCGCGCTCGAATCATCGGTTCAATAACTCGATACCTGTTTGCACCAGACAATCGTCAAGCAGTTATTGAAGCATTAGCAGATCCCAAATGCCGAATTGTTACTCTAACTGTCACTGAAAGCGGCTACTACTACATTGAAGGAAGTGGCAATTTCGATGTAAACCACCCGACAATGCAGCACGATTTGCAACATCCCGACCAACCAATCGGGACATACGGTTTTTTGACAGCAGCACTCGAAAAGCGGCGCAAACAGGGGTTGGCACCCTTTACAGTCTTGTCCTGCGACAATATCCAGGGCAACGGCAACATGGTGCGGAAAATGCTAACGACATTTGCCGAAATGCGCGATCGAGATTTAGGAAATTGGATTGCTGAACACGTTGCGTTTCCCAACTGCATGGTCGATCGCATTACTCCGCTGACAACCCCAGCAGATATCAACATGGTGGCCCAACAGTTTGGTATAGATGATGCGTTTCCATGCGTCGCGGAGCCTTTCACCCAGTGGGTAATTGAAGATACCTTTTGTGCGGGCAGACCCGATTGGGAATCCGTTGGCGTACAGATGGCTAATGATGTTCATCCCTACGAAATGATGAAAATTCGGCTGCTCAATGCCAGCCATATGTTGATTGGCTATCTCGGCTCTCTGGCAGGTTATACCTACGTTTATGAAGTCATGGCCGATCCCTTGTTTCAGCAAGCAGTCGCTAACCTGATGGATGAGGTGACACCAACGCTTCAACCGGTTCCTGGGATTGATTTAGACGATTATAAAAAGACTCTAATTGAACGGTTTTCTAATCCTAAAATTTGCGATCGGCTTCCGCGGCTGTGCCTGAATGGATCGGCCAAAATTCCTAAGTTTGTTTTAGGATCGATCCGCGATAAATTACAACTTGGAGGTGCGATCGATTACCTAAGTTTGACGATTGCTGCTTGGTGTCGCTATCTCAATGGTTATGACGACCAGAACCGTCCTATCTCCATTGATGACCCCTTAGCTGATATCCTCACCGAACAAGTCCGCTCAGGTAAAACAGATCCCAGACCCTTGCTCAGCATATTTGAGGTTTTTGGCGATTTAGTAGAGTCGCCGCGTTTCGTCGAGACTGTTGCTGACAAGTTGAGGAGTTTGCATGAGTTTGGTGCTAAAGGAACGCTTGTCCGATCCTCGCAGGCACAGTAATGGCATTATCAACTTAAGCTGCGATTTTTAGCTTTATAGCTGTTGCCAGTTTCATTAAGACATAAACTATACAGTAGCAGTCTCACAGCAACCTGTCATGGCAAAACCTTACAGTTATCACTTGGACCAGAAAGCGATGCAAGCAATTGAAGTCTGTAGTCTCCAGAAAAGTCTGTGTCAGTAATTCAGGTCAACGGAATTGATTTGTACTACAACATTCAAGGTTCTAGCGAAAACGAGCCATTACTGCTGATAGCGGGGTTTGACAGTGACAGTTCAACTTGGGCTGCCATGATGCGATCGCTAGTTAAGCAGTATCAGGTGCTTCGCTTTGATAACCGAGGAGTTGGGCAAAGTGCAGCGCCAGACAGTCCTTACAGCATCAAACAAATGGCGGCTGATGCAGCCGCGCTGTTGGATTACTTGAGCATTTCTCAAGTCCATGTGGCAGGTCATTCAATGGGTGGACAGATTGCTCAAGAACTGGCTTTGGCATATCCAGAAAAAATCCAAAGTTTGATACTTCTCTCATCTTGGGCAAAGGGAGATGAAAAGTTTAATTCACTCATCAAATTGTTTGGCGACTTGACACAGAAATTAGAGGGAACGCTTTATCAGAGGGTTATCTTGCCTTGGCTGTTTACCGATGCGTTTTACTCGATTCCAGAGGTAATGGAACAACTCATCACCTGGATTGAGAATCAACCATTTGCGCCGACACCTCATGGACTGTATCACCAAAGCCGAGCTATTCTTGGCAGTGATACCAGCGATCGGCTTGCAAACATTCATTGCCCTACACTCGTTACGGTTGGCAAAGAAGACCTTCTTACTCCGGTCAAATTTTCGGAGCAATTAGCTCAAGGTATTCCCAATGCTGAACTAACTATCCTCGAGCAAGGCGGTCACGCCTTTGTGGTAGAGTCGGCGGATACTGTAGCGAAGGTCATGCTTGATTTTCTGGCGAAGCACAGACAACGCATCCTAAGATCCACACAGGAATAACTACTGCCCTGTTGCTGGAAGCGGATGGTGCCCAAATTGTCTATCTGCCCGGCTATTCGCCTGAGTTCAACCGCAGATAGAAATTCTCGGCTTGACTTTTAAGTATTTGAGGATAACCTAATGTTGCTTGGCATAGATTTAGGAACAGGCTCTGCTAAGGCATTGTTCCTAGCGACAGACGGAACCGTTATGGGTGAAGCGTCAAGCTCTTATCCTGTTCGTGCACCCCACCCCGGATGGGCTGAGTCGGAACCAGAAGATTGGTGGTTAGCTGTTGCCTCGGCTGTGAGGAAGGCTGTAGGAAATCACGCTCAAGAGGTACAGGCGATCGCACTTTCAGGGCAAATGCACGGTGTTGTCCTAGCTGCGGAGTCGGGTCAGCCCCTGCGTCCTGCTATCCTCTGGGCAGATACTCGCTCTAGTGCCGCGCTTAACACTTATCATGCGATCGATGGCGTTATTCTAGAGCGATTGGGCAACCCGGTTACGGCTGGAATGGCCGGCCCCACTTTGTTGTGGCTGCGAGAACACGAGGCTGCTGTTTGCACCGAAGCGCGTTGGGCACTCCAGCCAAAAGATTGGCTGCGGTTGCGGATGACTGGAGAAGTCGCAACCGAACCATCTGATGCTAGCGGTACTTTGCTTTACGATGTTGTGTCGGACAACTGGGCAGAGGATGCGATCTGGGCGCTGAATCTACGCGGTGATTGGTTGCCAAAAATTATCCCCTCTAGTGCGATCGCAGGCTACCTAACAACTATTGCTTCAGAACATCTTGGCTTGAGAGTTGGCTTACCCGTTATCGCTGGTGCTGCGGATACCGCAGCGGCGGCACTTGGCAACGGACTACTAGAGCCTGGTTTGGTTCAACTAACCATCGGCACAGGCGCTCAAATCATTACACCTCGATCGCAACCCATTATCGATCGTCACGGTCGTACACATCTCTATCGGGCCGCCGTACCTAACCAGTGGTACGCCCTTGCAGCAATGCAAAATGCTGGGTTAGCGCTGGAATGGGTGCGAGGTATCCTCGGCTTGAGCTGGCAGGAGGTCTACACTCAAGCGTTTTCTGTTCCCCCAGGATGTGAAGGGTTGACATTTTTGCCATACCTCACAGGTGAGCGAACTCCGCACCTTGACCCTTATGTACGCGGCGCATGGGTAGGGCTGGGACTTCATCACACACGGGCCCACTTGATGCGGGCAGCTTTAGAGGGAGTTGCTTTTGCCTTGCGACAAGGTTTTGAGGCACTTGAGGCAACAGGTTTTAAAGCGACACAACTGCGTTTAGCAGGCGGTGGAACGGCAGAAATGCCTTGGAAACAATTACTGACCGATGTATTGAGAATACCCCTCTATGCAACTACAGTTGCTGCTGCTTCCGCGCGTGGTGCAGCTCTACTGGCAGGTATAGGAATTGGCATATACGCAGATGCTAATGACACCATCAAACTGGCAGCCACACCAACGCTTGCTGCAACTCCGCAATCAGTCGATCCCAGCCTAGAAGAGGCTTGGATGCGATATCAAGCGCTTTATCCACGACTTAAAAAAACTTGATAGGAGTTATGCCTCAAGGAGGACGTGCTAAAAGCTATCTACAAATTATTCTTAAGCTAAGACTGCTTAATATCAGTCAAATAAAAGAAAAAAAAATTACGAACATTTTAGCTAGATAGTAGGTAGATATTATATGAATATAGTAAGTGGAATAAATCTCCCCAAATCAGCCGAGGCTTCTGATTTATACATACAGTGTAATCAATCTGCATCTATCAACTATCAGGAAGATGAAAAAAAAGTTGTGTTAAGTCAGGGTGGTATTGTATCCTCAAATTCTTACTTTAATTCCTTTTATGAAAAGTTTTATACTAAATATACAACTCTTAGCTCTATATACTATTCGCTGAAACTTGAAGGAGATTTTAAAGTTTCTGTTTATAGAGAAGTTAACGGAGAAAACAACAGAGAAATTATTTCTGAACAAAACTTTGAGAACTGTCAATTCTCAGAGCCTGTAAAAATCTCACCAATAAATCTCCTTCAAAGCGAAAATGCTGGCAGAATCTATTTTGAAATAACCTGTTCTAGTGAACGGGGTGCCTTTAAAGAGGGGTGGATAGCAACTGATGAAAATAAAACCAGAGAAGTATCGTTAGCAATTACCATTTGCACCTTCAAAAAAGAGACTTATATAAAAAATACATTGGCTGCGATTTTTCAAGATAAATTACTAGAAACTAAGAACTTCAAATTATTTGTTGTTGATAATGGTAGAACTTTGGACGAAGCGGATTTCAACAAGCCAAAGCTGAAACTGGTTCCCAATATAAACGCGGGTGGAAGTGGTGGTTTTACCAGAGGGCTAGTTGAATCTCTAGAGGAGAACGTCTACTCTCATTTTTTGCTGATGGATGATGATATAGAGTTAGAAAGTGGATGTATTTATAGGTTAATTTCTTTGTACGAGTACGCCAAGACTGATTTTGCAGTAGCTGGCGCACTGCTTGATTTACAGAACAAGCATATGTTGTATGAAGCAGGAGCATTGTACAACGCCTATTCTAAAAATAGAGGATTTGGACCTGGCTCATTAACTCCTGTAAATAATAACCTCGATTTACGAGATGCTAATTATCTCAACAGTTTGCTCACGGAAGAAGATATAGACTATGGCGGATTTTGGTTTTTCTCTTTTTCTAAGGAACTTGTTGAAGAAATTAAATTGCCGCTGCCTTTCTTTATCAAAATAGATGATGTAGAGTTTGGTTTAAGAATAAAAGACCTGGGCAAAAACATTGTAGCTTTTCCCTCACTGGCGGTGTGGCATCTACCAGCTTCTGCCAAAAACGTAAATTGGGAAAATTATTATTTTACTCGCAACGATCTTATAGCTTATGCTATCCACTATTCCCTCAGATATACGGATGCAGTAAAGCATCTTACAAAAGTCATTATTCAGGCTTTAGCAACATTTGATTGCGATCGCGCACTGGTGGCCGTACAAGCTTTTGAAGACTATATGAAAGGCCCAGATTTTCTCAAAAATACTGACCCAGAAACCTTTCACCCAAGCATTATCAAGCTGAGTAAAAGCTATAGCAATCAAAAGGAAGTAGATAAATTAGCTGGTCTTAAGCTTTTGACGAGGTGGTTTAAAGTTGCGGCTCAAAGTCGCAGTGAATGGTCATCAGTAAGTACACAGTGGAAAAGTGCTTCACAGGAAATTACATCTACTATATTTTGGCAGCAATACCTTGGGCTAAAGAACTAGAATTGAAAGCCTCCTTTGGTTGACGGTTGACAGCTTCGACCGCCAGCAACTCAACGATTCACAACAAAATCGCCTTGGGATTAATTGTGGTAGTTGATACTACCCGGTCACAGCGTAGCTTGACGCGGAATTCTTCCTTGACAGTTTGATGCCAAGTAAAAGCAGTGCCTTTACTTGGTCTTACTCTATTTCCAGAAGCTACTGAGGTATGCCCTACGTCTCAAATTCGTAAACCTCGATCTCTAATGTTTTTAGTTAGTTGCATTGATATTTCTATCATAGTGAGGCCCGCATTAGGGCATTCCTACTTTTTGATATCCAATGAAAGCCAATTTACAGGAGATTGCAAGCTTATAGACAACAATAGCAGCATTTAGAAAACCTGTTTTTTAGATGTTGAGGATGAATTAAATAAGCGTGCGAAGTGCGACCTTGATTTAGTATTATATGGAAGCAACTTGAGTTAAATGATGACATAATCCTCGCCCACAACAGCTTTACTGACCTCTGGTTCTGGCTCTACAGGGTCGTTGTAATGAGTGTCAATGTATTTCATGAAACTTTCCCGGTAAACTTTGAGATACGAGTTAATGGCTGCGATATCCTGCTGTCCGGTTGCGAAACTGCTATATCTTCTAAATTGACCAGATTCCTTAACAAAAGCCATGTCAACTTGCCACAAAGCTTCATCAGTCGGGCGATATCCCAAATCAACAATATCGTAAGCTGCGAATCCTTGGGACTTCATAAAACTCATTACATCATACATCTGACCGAACAAAGTAACTTCTACAATTACATATTCAGTTTGCTGCAAAATCTCAGTTGCTCCCGCTAAAACATCTACTTCTTGTCCGTCTACATCAACTTTAATTAAATACGGGCCTGACAAATTTCTTTCCCGGCATATTTCATCCAGGGTAATTGCTGGTATGTTTCTCAAATAAGGATTGCTGCTATCAGTAACGCGATTTTCAGAAATCGAAGAATGTAGCATATCGGGACTGACGTTGAGGGTGAAAACTCCCGATTTTTTGGTGGCAGCAGCAATAATGTATTCTGCACTTTTGAGCTTGCGGCAAATTTTGGCGAGATAAGGTTCATTTTCGGCGATCGGCTCAATTAGCAAATGTCGCGCATTGGGGAAAGTTTCGTAAAGGGTAAAAGTTCCCAATGCTGCGCCGACATCAATCACAGTTTTTGGTTCAAAACCTAACTTTTTCGCCAGCAACAAGCTGCCTGACATGGTATTTCTGAGAATTCCTGTTTGTTCTTGGCTCATGATATTTATCCTGATTTGAATCAGGCGATAGTGGTTGAGATACCTGTGCAGGTAAGGTGTGCATTGCACACCCTACAGATAGAATAGGTGCGTTATTGTTGTCCTTATTTCGCAGACTTCTGCACCTTGTTTTCGGGTTCCACAGATTGCAAAGCTTCGTCGAGAATTGCGCGCGCTTCTTCGGCTTTACTTCTAGCTTCTCGATAACGGACGTTAGCTTGAGCAAAGTTTTTGAGAACCTTGAAACCATCTTTCAAGCGACCAATTTCCTCGGCAGTCACAGCCTCATCGGTAAACAGAATGTCGATCGCCGCCCGGATTTTAAGTGCTTCTTCGCGGGATTCCATGACTTTCAATTTGAGACTTGCCAAATTGCTCAAAATCTGTACTGCTTCAGTAATCGCGTCCTCGCCGTCAGACGCAGCATCTTCGATATCCTTAACTTCAACAAACTGCTTGGGCCCAAATCCCTCCAGGAGTTGCGTAGGCAGCTTACCATCATCCATGAGCTCCATCAGCCGATCCATAGCTTCTTCGCGGGCTTTGCCTGAATCTTTCCCTTTGACAGTTAAAATAATTTCGGGGCTTTGAGGAAGTGTATAGCGAACCATATTTTGACAGCCTGTGCGCGACAACAATTGAATGATATTTTATCTTTATTCGATCGCCAGTTGCAGCTATCAATCCGCTCCATTACCAACCGCTTGCCAAAAGTTTACAGATATGCACTCAAAAGGAACGCTCGATATGAAAGATAAACTTCTCAACTTGCTCAACTTTATTCTAGTAGCTGATGTATTTTTCGTGTTTGCCATTTTTGGCTGGTTTGCGATCGCAGTAGCGGGTCGCTCGACCGGGGTGAATCTAGGTTTTGATTTGTGGTACAGCCTGTGGCAGCCCGTATTTAATCCCGCCCTCGGAATTCTCATGGGCGGTGCTATTCTCAGCGGTATAATTAACCAAGTTTCTAAACGTCTCAATCAGAAGTAAAATTGATGTTTTGTTGGAGACGGTGATGGGCGATGGTACGCAAGTTAGCGATCGAACTTGTGGGGTGCGTCACGGATGAGCCGCTCAATTAGGTGGATGAAGCTTGAAAATACATAAGTAGTCAAAAACGAGTGAAACGCTCCCCAAAGGAGCGATATCTTATGAAAGCAATCACAAAAGTTATAATAGCTTTACATTCTGTAACGGAGTAAAGTTTATTTTCTCCTACCTATTTTTGTCGAAAATTAGGATTGGACGATCGGGATATAAAAAGATAAACTCATATTCGGAGTAACAAAAGTCGGGGATTAATTAGACCTCTTGCAAAAAAAATATGTCTTATCCTTAAAAGTTTGCTCGAGTTTAGGTCAAACTTGGAATTCTTGGGTGGATTGGCATCTCCTTAAACTTGCCGGGCCGGCTAGATTATAAAATTGGCTAAACTTTTCATAATAGCACAAAATTATTTTGCAAGAGGTCTATTATGGAAGAACAAAAATGTATCGGTATCCTCACCAGCGGAGGTGACTGTGCAGGCTTAAATGCAGTTATTCGAGCCGTTGTCTACCGCGCAACGGGAACTTACAATTGGAAAGTGATGGGGATTCGTCAAGCCACCAACGGATTGATGAGTCGTCCCCCTGAAGCAATTCCCTTGGATATTGAGAAAGTAGACTCGTGGCTCACCATTGGCGGTACGATGCTAGGCACGACAAATAAGGGCGACCCTTTTGCTTTCCCGATGCCGGATGGGACTCTACACGATCGTTCTGGCGACATTATCGAAGGCTATCATCAACTAGGTCTGGATGCCTTAATTGGCATTGGTGGCGACGGCAGTCTCGCCATTCTCAGGAAGATTGCTCAACACGGCAATTTGAATTTAGTTGCTATTCCTAAAACTATAGATAATGATGTTGGAATTACCGAGCGTTCCATCGGTTTTGATACGGCTGTCAATATTGCCACTGAAGCACTCGACCGCTTGCATTTTACTGCGGCCAGTCACAGTCGCGTCATGATTGTTGAAGTCATGGGACGCGACGCTGGACATATTGCGATTAGTGCCGGAATTTCTGGGGGAGCTGATATAATTCTAATTCCCGAAATCCCTTACACAATTGCCCAAATCTGTGCCCAAATCCAAGAACGCCAAGACCGGGGAAAAAACTACTGTTTAATTATAGTAGCGGAGGCAGTTCGCACGGAAGCAGGCGAATTAGTAATGCACACAAATCGCTTAAGTCAAAGTCGATTAGGCGGAATTGGTCAGTATTTAGCTGATAGAATTTCTGACTGCAGCGGTGCAGAAACTCGCGTCACCGTTTTGGGACATATTCAACGCGGAGGAACTCCTTCACCGCTAGACAGATTAATTGCTTCTGCTTTTGGCGTCGCAGCAGTTGACTTAATTGCCGAAGAGAAATACGACTGCATGGTATCTTGGCAAAAGCGGGAAGTTGTGAGCGTTCCCCTGGAAAAGGCGATCGCCAGATACAGTCCTGTAGACTTCAATGGTACTCTGGTTAAAACTGCCCGCGGTTTGGGAATTTGTCTGGGAGACTAAACAATTACCCGTCCGATTTCTCAAAGATTAACAGTTTGTAGTGAGGAATAAACTCCTTTCTTTCCCAACTCAACAGCAAGGACGGACTTCCTTACTACAAACATTTTGCACTTGTGAAAAATGTTTAGGGTGTAATTCGCCCAAAATCCCGATCGCCCGCCTGCCAGTTTGGATGCGGCAGAGGTACGATGGAATATAGGGAGGGAGGCCAAGCCCGCAAAGGTTAAGCTTGGTGACAATACCCACAGGAAGGAAAAAATGACACTTAACTTGCGGCGACCGATTTTAATAGGCGGAATAGGACTTTCAGCAGCGCTGTGGCTGCTGGAAAGTCTACAGCATTCGGGTTCAGAAATGGGCGAAACGGCACTCATCGGCTTGGCGGCTGCCGGTGTGGGGTATTGGTGGTGGAAGCAACAATCCCCCAAACTCGAACTCGCACTCCCGCAACCCCTGGCAGACCGGGAAGCAGCCGAAAAAGCGATCGCGGCTTCGGAAGCCGCAATTAATTTGCTGGCTTCAGAAGCTCCAAACTCCGCACATCCTGCTAATCTAACAGCAAAGCTCGATCGGCTCAGAACCGAATTAGACAGACAAGATTTGCGGATTACGGTCACTGGGGGCAAAGCTGTCGGCAAAACTGCCTTAATTCAAGTTTTAAATTCCAATTGGGTATCTCAACACCCGCAAAAGTTGAGTTTCCCAGAAACAGCACCGCTGTTTGCTAATACAAATACCGATGCCAAAATCGGCGGTGATTTAGTGTTGTTTGTGATAGCGGGCGACATCACAGATTCCGAATTTAAAACATTATCTCAGCTAGCTTCAGCAGGTCAGCGGGTGTTGCTAGTCTGGAACAAACTAGACCAATATTTGCCAGAACAGCAGTCGCAGGTTTTGCATTCTTTGCAGCAGAAAATGCAAGGAATATTGCGGACAGAAGATATAATTGCGATCGCAGCTTCTCCCAAGTCTATTAAAGTGCGGCAGCACCAAGCTGACGGCACTGTTCAAGAACGCATTGAAAATCAAGTCTCTCAACTCGACGCGCTGACGGAAAGATTGACTAAAATCTTAACTGAAGAACGGCAACAGTTAGTCTGGGCGAGTGCAGTGCGCGAAGCTGCAAGTATCAAATTAGAAGCGAAAACCTTCTTAAATGCAGTCAGGCGCGATCGGGCAATTCCCATTATCGAACAATATCAGTACATCGCCGCCGCCGCCGTCTTTACTAACCCGGTTCCCGCTTTAGACTTGCTAGCAACAACCGCCATCAGCACCCAACTCGTAATCGACCTCGGCGCTATCTACCAGCAAAAGTTTTCCTTAGACCAAGCTAAGACAGTAGCAGCAACTTTGGCCAATCAAATGTTCAAACTGGGATTAGTAGAACTGTCTACTCAAACTATTACTGGACTGCTGAAAAGCAATGCCGTCACCTATGTAGCAGGAGGCGCGGTGCAGGGAATTAGTGCAGCATATTTTACCAGAATAGCGGGACTGAGTTTAATTGAATATTTCCAAAGTCGAGAGCTGGAAAATGCTGCAAAAGGCATTTTAAATATCGACCACTTGACTAAAACTTTGCAAGCAGTATTTACGCAAAATCAGCAAGTTTCCTTCTTGCAATCTTTCATCAATCAAGTGGCGAGTCGCCTTTCATCTCAGGTATCTGGGCCGGAAACCGTTAAGTCGGCGGTCAATTAGAAGTAGTCCAGCATCTGATGTTGTTAAATTGGGTCGATTGCCCATGATATCCGTAGGGACACGGCAGTGCCGTGTCCTAGCCGCAGCCGATTAAGAAACCGTTAATTCAGGGGTCAATTAAAATTAGTCCAGCATCTGATATTAAATCCTATCAATCGCCCAGGATATCTGATATTAAATCCGGTCGGTGGCCCAGGATATCCGTAGGGACACGGCAGTGCCGTGTCCCTACCTAATTCACAATAAAAAATTATAAATTTATGAAAAATTGTATTAAAATAAGAAATAGGATTGTATCCGCTCAATAATCCGGGGTAAATCGCTCAATGATGCACCTCAAATGACGCAAAATCGTTCCTGAGTGGGTAGTCCGCCCCGAGTTATTGAGCGGATACTTTCTAGCCAGACTTTTTATTATAAAAGGAAATTGAGTTTTTATGAAAAACCTCTACCACACAATCGCATTTGCCTCTGTTTGCACCGCTTTAGGCTTTGCCTTGGGAGCAAGCCCCGAAGCTAAAGCAGCTACAATTACCTTGGTAGGCAATGGATATTCCGCTGCTGATTATAATCGTGACGGGCTAGGAGACTTTTCTCATGATAGTTTAGATAATCTTCTGGAAATAGGGGAGTTTGCGGAATTTAGAGCTTTATACGAATTTAATATTGCCAATTTATCTCTTACCTCTAATACAATTATTACCCAGGCTGTTCTTCAGGTTAGGGCTAATCCTATCACGGTAAGGCATCGTTATTTTTGGGCGGAACTATTCGGTTATAGAGGAAACGGAGAAGCCGACGCATCCGATTTTGAGGCTGGAATATACTTAAGAAAATATATCCCAGACGTTACGACGACTAACTCACAATCCTCACAATCGCAAATTTTTACCTATTATGTGGCTCCGTTTATTAGTGAGCTAATTAACAACAAGGATGCTTTTGCGGGGTTTGGCATTCGGGCCACAAACTCGTTGGGTAAGGCCAACCTTACCGAGGCCCGGCTGATAATTGAAACCGCGGACGTTGCAGAGCCTGTGCCTGAACCGACCACAATCTTTGGTTCAGCTATAGCCTTGGGTGTAGCAGGATGGTTGAAACGAAAAAAAAAAATCAAGTACGACAAAATAGTATCCGCTCAATAATTCGAGGCGGAGTACCCACTCAGGAACGATTTTGCGTCATTTGAGGTGCATCGTTGAGCGCTTTACCCCGGATTATTGAGCGGATACATAGGACTTATAATTCGACGATCAATTATACCTGCTTAAAAAAGCCGATCGCCAATGGCTGACAATTCCATTCAAGAAAATCGCTTATCCCTAGCCCGCGCCAGTTTGCGCCAATCCCTGGCGCGCTATTCCCACCTGCGCCAAGGCAAAAAAAACTCGAATAATACAGAATTAGAAGCAACCCTGCAAAAGCAGTTAGATATATTAACTTCCACCTCAGAAAAACTCGACTACAACGTCATTCGCATTGCTACTTTCGGCCTAGTCAGCCGCGGCAAATCAGCCGTATTAAACGCGCTGTTAGGTCAAAAAATCCTGCAAACAGGCCCTCTCAACGGCGTAACCCAGTGGCCGCGTTCCGTGCGCTGGACTATCCCTTATCTTCCCGCCACAGAAGACAGAGAAAAAATCCAAGTAGAATTAATTGATACTCCGGGAATTGATGAAGTTGGCGGCGAAGTGCGCGGCGAAATGGCCAAACAAGTAACTCGCCAAGCTGACTTAATTTTGTTTGTCGTTGCAGGCGATATCACCCGCACTGAATATCAAGCACTGTGCGAATTGCAAACAGCTCAAAAACCGGTGATTTTAGTTTTTAATAAAACTGACCTTTATCCAGAATTAGACAGAAAAGCTATTTACCAAAGTTTGCAAGCGCTGGGAAATTCTGAACAGTTAGCAGCCGCTGTGGCAACAGATGAAACAGATAGCGAAAATTTGTCCGACCCCAACCACCCATCTCATAAATCTACTGCAAAATCACCGCCTAAAACTGCCAAATCTTTAGAAATAGTCATGGTAGCCGCCGAACCTGCGCCGGTGCAAGTGCGGGTGGAATGGTCAGACGGAAGAGTAACTAACGAATGGGAGTCGCCGCCCGCGCAGATAGACGAACTCAAACATAAAATTCTCACAATTCTTAACAGAGAAGGTCGATCGCTCCTCGCTCTAAATGCTTTAGTTGAAGCTAGAGATGCCGAAGCAAATATTGCCCGTCAAGTTCTCAAATTGCGACAAACAGAAGCCGAAGATTTAATCTGGCAATTTGCAAAATATAAAGCTTTGGCTGTTGGTTTAAATCCAGTCGCATTCTTGGATGTAATGGGAGCAACTGTCGCAGATTTAGCCTTAATTCGCTCTTTATCCAGACTTTACGGCTTACCAATGACTGGTTACGAAGCGGGGAAACTTTGGCAGACTATTTTCTCCAGCGCTGGCGGCGTACTTTTGGGAGAATTGGGCAGCAGTTTCCTCTTGGGATTCGGCAAAAGTGCGGCCGTTGCGGCCCCGCAAATCGGCTTTTCTACTTTCGCCGGAGTCGCTGTCACTCAAGCTAGTTTAGCAGCTTACGGAACCTACGCTGTCGGTCGCGCCGCCCAAGTTTATTTAGAAAAAGGCTGCACCTGGGGCCCGCTGGGACAAGATACGGTAATTCAAGAAATTCTCGCCACCATCGAGCGAAATACAATTATCGATCGCTTGCAGCAAGAGTTTAAAATATGACACAAACAACAGCCATTACTGAAATTATCCAAACTTTAGCAGATGTTGAATCTCGATTCAATATTACGCGAACTGAATCGGAGGGATTTTTCCCAGAATGGTATGCAGATTTACCCGAAATTACAGAAGTCGATAAAGCTGCCCTCAATTTAATTCGGCGGCGATATCTCTATCATTTAAATGATGGAAGCCTTACAGAAGGAACCGTTACGCTAATCATGGGTTCGCCTCTATTGGAACGAGCGGATTTTTACGATCCACCTTTTAAAAGGATGGCTGAAAAATCTGTACAAATTGTTTTAGATGACGAGGATGATGAAGTAGAAACTCTCAAGGGACGGATTGATGTTTTAGTGATGCAAAATCAGTTTTGGGTGACACTCTTAGAGTCGAAGCGCACCACAATTTCAGTAATGTCTGCACTTCCCCAAACACTAGCATACATGACCGCCAATCCCCGTAAGGATAGACCGAGTTTTGCGGCGATGACAAATGGCAGTGAAATTGTATTCGTCAAGCTAGACTTTCAGAATCCGCCTAAATATGACTTATCAAGAATTTTTTCACCTGTTCCTCTAATGAATGAACTTTATACGGTTCTTCAAGTCTTGATAAAAATTGGTCAACTGATTGTTCAGCCATAAAAATCGCAGTTTACTAGGGTGCGTCAATCGATTGCGCGATTTTAGATTTTAGATTGAAGCATTGACCCCGCAGAGAAATTCAGGGGCTCCTTTATCGGATACAGGTTTTTTATTTCTGGACGGATGAATCCGGGAGATTCTATCCTGGATGCTTTCGGTCAGAAGAGCGTTATTTCTTAAGAATCGAAGAGCTAGGATCTATCGAAAATCGAAAATCGTATTACCGTCTCGCGATGATAACACCTTCCCTAAAATGAGCGATCGTCGCAATTACCGCTATAGAAAAGTAAAATATTCTAATCAGCCAAAAACAAATCCGCATTGACCAAGAAACAATAGTCGGAGCAATACCTGTGAACTGTACAAATCGGGAATTAACTTTTTTTTCAAAACTGTCGAGGTCTTTCATCTCAGATTGTTTGGTCGGAATAACCGGAAACTGACCAGTATATACGTAATAACCGATAAAACTCGGTACTCCTACCTTTCTCTTCAAAAATGAGTTAGTTAATGTTGCAGTTTCTGAAGGGGATAAGTTATCCGATTCCTCTACTTTTTCCAGCCAAGAATTATATCTGATGGCTGGCGTAATCATGAAAACTAAGGGAACTATAACTATCAAGAAAGCCGCACTAATTTTACGACCGTATTGAGGGGGTAGAAGCCTTGTCGCCACACCCACTCCCATACCGATAAAAGCAAATACCAATATATTTAACAGTTCTATAATTTCGATGCCTCTCAACAAATCGCCGATAATCAGAATTGTATATAATAATTTGTCTGCCAGTAGCAGAGCCGCCCATTTGATCAGAATTGAAACGCCTACAATAGTAGCTACAATCGCCACATACCCGATGGCACCTAGAACGTACAGTAAAATCGAACCGGCTTGTTTGAATGATTGCATGGAATTATTCACTCTTGTGAAAGTTGAGGAGTCCGATTGACAAAAAAACTTGAAATTTTAGAGCAATCTGGAGTTCCAAATTTGACTTTTAAAATTGATTAGCTTGACATCTTGAAATCAATCTAAAATCTACAATCTACAATCGATCGACAAGTTCCCGGGCGGCCGCTTTTGTGACTTGTGCGATCCGTTCCTTCACAACACCATCTTCGATCGCCCTCTGGTCTGATTCCAGTTCGCGATCGATCCCCAACCATAAAAGATACTCGATATTACCCGCCGGGCCAAGTAAAGGCGACCACGTTAAGCCGCGTTCCTGCCATCCTAAAGCTGCGGCTGCCTTCCACACTTGAAAAATCGCATCAGCTTGAGTTGCTGAGTCTCTCACTACGCCTTTTTTTCCGACTCTCTCGCGCCCTACCTCAAACTGCGGCTTTACCAGCAACACCGCTTCTCGCGGCGGTGCCAACAATTCCCACAGCGACGGTAAAATCTTATCCAGGGAAATAAACGACACATCTACTACCCCCAAATCTGCTCGCGCAGAGTCGCCGTAAAGCTCAGTAGCAGTCATGTACCGCAAATTGGTGCGTTCTTTCAAAATTACTCTCGGATCGTTGCGCAAGCCCCAATCTGCTTGACCGTAGCCAACATCTACGCCGTAGACTAGGGCGGCGCCGGCTTGCAGCAAACAGTCAGTAAAACCGCCTGTGGAGATGCCGCCGTCGAGACAAATTCTGCCTGCTACCGGGATCGCAAAAACTTCTAAAGCTTTGGCTAATTTGTCGCCGCCTCTAGAAACATAGCGCGATCGCTCTTTTATCTGAATTTGGGCTGCAATGTCAACCTCAGTGCCCGGTTTGTCAACTACCTGTTGGTTGATAGATACTTTTCCCGTCCGAATCAATGCCTGAGCTTGCTGTCTGGAACTGCACAAATCTAGGCTGACCAATAGTGTGTCTAGTCGCTGTTTAGCCAAGGTCTTTAATCTGTACGAATAGGGTTAAGGACTGTACCAGATTAGCACTTACGCACAAGCCCGACTGCTGATTTTTGGCGAGCATTTTGGTTTTGCGATCGTCGCGGGGCGATCGCCCCACCTCACATTATGTGACTGAGATCGCTCTGATTGTGTATTTCAATCACAGATAAATATCCGTAGAATCACACAAAAACTTTGGCGACTAGCGGATGATTTTAGATGCAGCTAAAAGCGCTACAAATACTATTAGGGCGATCGACCATGAAAACAATTAACTTTCCTATCAGAAATCCGGCTCATTGTCAAGAAAATACCTGGGCTTTCCTCAGCGGTGACATCATCCACATTGTTTACCCCAACGGGGAAGTAGAAGCAAGAACCGCCGAACAAGTCGAGCGGCACCAAACCAAAAATTCCCTAGACAAATGCCTCGTTTGGGGACGTGTTGGCGATTTTTAACACCAGTTTCAAGAAAGAATGCAACTGTAGGGAAGCTCCAAACCCTTAATTCATCAGTCATTCCCAATTGTTCAATCCTTTAAATATAAAATTTAAAATATAAAATTTTTAATCTCAAATCTTTAATCTCAAATGTCATAACCCATAAAAAAAGATCGCTTGAGGCTGCGAAGCCAAAAAAGCGATCGATCCAACTGTTGCTAACTGCAAGCTAGAAAAGCAATTTGCTGTTAAAAGAAGTAGCAAATTGACTTAAATATCTTGTTCGCTCAATTCGCGAATCAAGTAATCAAAAGGCTGCTCCAAAAAAGGCCCCACAGACAAGCCAGCAGCTTCCACCTGAGCCTTAACCATCTCCTTCATAATGCCAATCCCCATCACCGTCGGGCCAATGGGAACGCTTAGAGAATTGTAAGTTTCGCGCAAACCCTGCAGCACGCGCTCGTCTAGTACGTCGGTACTTCCAGCCACCAAAGCGTAAGTGGCATAGCGCAAGTAGTAGTCCATATCGCGCAGACAAGCCGCGTAGCGGCGAGTCGTGTAGGCATTTCCGCCCGGACGGATCAATTCAGGCTGTTCGGCAAATAGCTGAATACCAGCTTGCTTGACAATTGTCGCAGCATTGCTGTTAATCGCCGCCGCCGCCTGTACCCGTGCCGTGCCCGTTGCAAAATAAGATTTCAACCGATCGATACCATCTCGGTCTAAATACCTACCAGCAACATCATAATTTTCAATCAGGCTCGTCACTGCATCGCGCATAAGTTTCTCTCCCAAAAATCTTTATCAATACTTTGCTATCTGAGACAGACCGCCTATTGTAGACTACTACAAATCGGCGTTTGATTAAGATTTGAGATGGGATTTTCACGAAGGGTAGTCTATCCCCGGCAAACGGGCGAAAAATTCAGCCGTTTGCCTTGTATCTTCAGCAGCCGAAAAATCGACAGGGCAAGAATCACTAACTGCCCGGCCACACTGGGCCCCAATTTCAAAATTTTGTATCTACGGCTACAAAATAGTGGATACTGAAGGCCTACGATCGCCCAAACAGTCTGAAATCGGCCGATCGCCAAGACACAACCAATATCAGGAGTAAGTCATGTTCCAGACACCCCAAGAAGCCTTAAACTACATAAAAGAAAATCAAATCCAGATCGTTGACCTAAAGTTCATCGATATGCCGGGGATCTGGCAACACCTTTCCCTGTACCACGACCAAATCGACGAAAGCGCATTCACAGACGGCGTACCCTTCGACGGTTCCAGCATTCGGGGCTGGAAAGCCATCAACGAATCAGACATGACGATGGTCATCGATCCGACCACAGCTTGGATGGACCCGTTCATGGCAGAACCGACCATCAGCTTCATTTGCAGCATCAAAGAACCCCGCACCGGCGAACCTTACAGTCGCTGTCCCCGCACCATTGCCCAAAAAGCCATAGACTACTTGCTTTCAACCGGTCTCGGCGATACAGCATTCTTTGGCCCGGAAGCAGAATTCTTCATTTTTGACGACGTTCGCTTCGACCAAACCCAAAATGCCGGCTACTACTACGTAGATTCGATCGAAGGTCGCTGGAATTCCGGCAAAGAAGAAGCAGGCGGCAACCTCGGCTACAAACCGCGTTACAAAGAAGGTTATTTCCCAGTAGCACCAACCGACACCTCACAAGACATGAGAACGGAAATGCTGCTGACAATGGCAAAATGCGGCGTACCCATCGAAAAGCACCACCACGAAGTCGCCACCGGCGGTCAGTGCGAACTCGGTTTCCGCTTTGCCACTTTAGTACAAGCAGCCGACTACTTGCTGACTTACAAATACGTCATCAAAAACGTCGGCAAAAAATACGGCAAAACCATCACCTTCATGCCCAAACCGCTGTTTAACGACAACGGTTCCGGGATGCACGTTCACCAGTCGATTTGGAAAGACGGCCAACCTCTATTTGCAGGGGATCAATATGCAGGTTTCAGTCAAATGGGACTGCATTACATCGGCGGCATTCTCAAGCACGCACCGGCACTTTTGGCAATCACCAACCCCACGACCAATTCCTACAAGCGATTGGTTCCGGGCTTTGAAGCACCTGTAAACTTAGCTTACTCTCAAGGAAACCGATCGGCATCAGTGCGGATTCCGTTGTCGGGAACCAACCCCAAAGCCAAGCGGTTAGAATTCCGCTGTCCCGATGCCACATCCAACCCGTATTTAGCATTTGCAGCCATGCTGTGCGCCGGCATTGACGGCATCAAGAATCAAATCGATCCGGGCGAACCTTTGGACGTGGATATCTACGACCTTTCGCCGGAAGAATTGAGCAAAATTCCTTCGACTCCCGGTTCCTTGGAAGGCGCTTTAGAAGCGTTAGAAAAAGACCACAGTTTCTTAACTGAAAGCGGTGTATTTACCGAAGACTTCATCCAAACCTGGATTTCCTACAAACTCGACAATGAAGTCAACCCGATGCGGCTGCGTCCTCACCCCTACGAGTTTGCTCTCTACTACGACTGTTAGAAAATTAATAATTAAAAATTAAAAGTTAAAAATGGTATAATTACCATTTTTAACCGAGGATTTTTAATTACTAAGAACGCCGCCCTTAAAAGCGGCGTTTTTTTGGAGTTTAGAACTGCTGGATCAACGCCCAGACTCTCCCGTTACCCGAGACTATCTGGGCAACGCTGTTAGTAGTAGCACCCATTGTAGCCTCAGAGACATCCTCTACAGCCCATTTATTTGCTTTCTCATCAACAATAAACAAATCGTCAGGGGTAGTGCCTTCCTGAACCCGATATATCTTATTCAGAATGAAACGCTGCCGCGCCTCAGCTTTTGGTATGCCCGTAACTTCATCAGGATCGATAGAGATGGCACTACCTTCTTTTAAGGTACCTTTTGAGTTGGTTAAATTGCGATCGCTCTTTTCTGCTATTTGCAGGCTGTGAAGCTGCAAACCAGAGTTAGTCTCAGAGATATTCAAGACAGCAGCTAGCGCCCCACTTTTTCCCAAACCGAGAACCGCTGCACTAACAGTCAAAATTACCAAAATATTGAAATGATTCACCGTATTTATCCCTGTTTTGTCACTTTAGGCAGAGGAAAAGTATAAATCAGGGTGAGTCAGGAATAGAGAAATTGAATCTGTGAAATAATAAATAATAGATTGAAGTTTAGAAAAACCCACAGTTAATTGAGGTATAGGGAAAACTGTTAACCAAGGGTAGATGAGATTAAATAAAGTAAAAGGTTGAATAGACATCTCCAAAATAGTAACATTTTGTGGTAAAAGAACATCAGATATCTTTTTTGAGACAGAAATATGAGCGATA